>CAMWQQ010000114.1 GCA_947176455.1 uncultured Odoribacter sp.
TTGGTTGCCATCCGCGGTTATAACTCCTTATTCGTCGAAGGAGAAGGGGACGACCGCAATTACGGCACTCCGCTATACGTCATCGACGGCGTACCGATGCAATCCTTTACCTCGCCGGTGACGGGATCCAACACGTTGTCCGACTTGGACCCCTCGATGATTGAATCCATTGAAGTATTGAAAGACGCCGCCTCCGCCGCCATCTACGGCTCTCGCGCAGGCAACGGCGTTATCCTGATTACCACGAAAAAGGGACAGGCAGGCAAAGCCCGTTTCACCGCCAACTTCTCGTATTCCGCCTCTTGGTTGCCGGAAGCTCCCGAACAATGGGGTGGCAACTACGAGCGCAGGTATCACCTGAATGCGCTATACAATACGCTGGCGGCCTACAAGACAAAAGACGGCACCTGGAAAGTACCGGAATCCTACAAGGAGGTATACGACAACCGCCAAAAAGACGGACCGGTATACAACTGGTTTTGGGGCAACACCCTGCCACAGAATGCCATTGCCCTGCAGGACAGTCTGAATCCGTTTTACAACAATTCCACTCACTGGTGGAAACAAAACTATCAGGTAGCCAAAGTGCTGAACGCCAACTTGCAGGCTTCCGGCGGAAACGAAAACGTGCGTTATATGATTGGTGCCGGCTATTACGACGAGGAAGGTATTGCCATCAATACCGGATTCACCCGTTTCAACGTATTGACCAACCTGACAGCAAACCCCATCAAGAAACTGCGCATGGACACCCAGATGTCGCTGACTTACAGTGACCGCAGCCGAGGCAGTAACGCAGGTAGCAACGCCAGCAAAATGGAAGGCATCACCTCCGACCCCATGGATACGCCGACCTTGTTGCCGGGCGACGGGGAGGTGGGAAAAATCATGCTCCAGGAACTGAACGAAACGTCGGAAAAGAACCAGAGTTATTCCGCCCGGTTCAATTTGGTGCTCGATTACGAGATTATCCGTGACCTGCATCTGAAATTATCGGCAGGCGTGGACTTTAACCAGCAGAATCAGAACATCTTCAAGCCGAAAGCATTGAATCCGCCCTATTATTTCTCCACTTCGGAAGGAACCATTGCCCGGGATATTTCTCTGCTCAACGAAAATCTGCTGAGCTATCATTTCACGGTCAAGAACCGACACAATTTCGACGTCCTGGCAGGGCTTTCTTTCCAGAAAGACCAAAGTTTCAACAACAAAGGTTCCGGAACAAACGGACCGAGCGACCACGTCCACTACGTAGGCGAACACGGCTGGGGCGGTGAAAACGGTCTGAACAACGTGGGCGACGGAACATCGGACGCTTTTATCTCCGCCTTCACCTACCAGTCGAATTTCGAAGAGGAACGGTTAAACAGTTATTTTGGACGCCTTACCTACAACTTTGAAGAAAAATACATGCTGGAAGCAACGTTGCGCCGTGACGGTTCGTCCGTATTCGGCGAGAACGTGCGGTGGGCAACTTTCCCCTCCGTTGCTGTGGGCTGGGCTTTCTCCGAAGAGGCATTCATGAAACGGTTCTATTGGCTGAGTTTTGCAAAAATCCGCGCCAGTTGGGGTATTTCGGGACAAAAATTCCACCAGCCCTACCTGGCACACGGACTATTATCGCCCGACCATTACACGTTCCACGGGAATGCGGGAATGATGCCGAGTACCGACGCCGGGGTCATCAACAAGAACCTGAGCTGGGAAGAGACCAATCAATACGACTTGGGGCTGGACATCAGTCTGGTGGATTACCGGTTTAAAATCAACCTGGATTATTATTACCGTTACACTTCAGGACAGTTGAACCGCATCACGCTACCGGGAAATACCCACTACCTCAACTTCCAATGGCAAAACGGCATGGCCATTTCCAACCAGGGAATCGAATTGGAACTGACTGCCGACATTTTCCGCGAAAGCGCCGTGCAATGGAGGATGAAATTCAACCTTTCACGCAACTGGAACCGTTTCGAAAAAAGTGCGGACGGCTTCGACTTCAACAGTCAGATTATCGGACGTCCCCTGCACCAGCTCATGGTATTCAAAACCGACGGTTTCTACAACAGCATGGACGAGGTACCCAAGTATTATACGGCAAACAAAGAAATCCAGCCGATTTACGACAACAACATGAAAGCCGTTTATCTGCCGGGAGCCCGCAGACTCATCGACCTCAACGGTGACGGACGCATCACCTCCGCTGACAAATACGCGGCAGCCAGTCCGCTACCCAAGGCACACGGAGGTTTCATCAATGAAATCAGGTGGAAGAATCTTGACTTGAACATATTCTTCAACTATTCTATCGGGCGCCATGCGCTGAAACTATACGATGACTTCAGTCTGAAACCGGACGCCTATTCGGCTCCTCTGTTTACCGATGTCACCAAGTTGAACGCCTGGAGCAATGCCGACAGCAAGAACGTAGCCTATCCGAAACCGCAGATGTACGACCTGTATTACCAATACTCCGGACTATTCGACTGCGATATCGAAAAAGTGCATTTCATGCGTCTGAAACAATTGACGCTGGGATACAACCTGGAAGAAAAAATCGTCAAGAAAATCGGCATCAGCAGTGCGCGTTTCTTCGTGACAGCCGAGAATCTCTTCCTGTTGACCAACTATTCCGGCATCGACCCGGAACTGATTGACCCGACCAGCGGTCAGGACAACCTGACGTCCTACCCGCTACCCCGCAAATTCACCGTAGGAGTAACGCTTAACTTTTAATACGCCAACGAAATGAAAAGATTACTTACCATATTGCTGTTCCTGCCCCTCATTTCCTGCAATGACTGGTTGGACATCGACCCGGAAAACTCCGTCACCCTGACGAACTTTTTCCAGAACGAAAACGACTTGGAATCGTTGCATACCTCCATGCTCGCACGATTGCAAACGGTCTGCATGGGCAAGCAACCCTACTATTATATGTCCATTGACGCCGACGAACAGAAACAGAGCATCAAAGGCTTCCGAGAATTGGATGTCGCCATACATACCACACAAACAATCGGAAACAGCACCCTAAAAAGTACGTGGAGCAACCACTACGCTGTTATCAGTCTGGCAGACCTGATGATTGACAATGAATACCGCTTTCAGAACATTCCTGCCGAACGGGCAGCCTTCTGGCTCAAACAGGCACATTTCGTCAAAGCTTTAACCTATTTCCGGATAGCCCAGATTTGGGGCGACGCGCCCATTTCTCCAAATTCGGAATCGCTCGTCGCCCTTGCCAAAAGCCCGGCAGTGGATGTATTGAAATATGCCGCCAAAGAAGCCAAAATTGCCCTTGACCTGCCGGCACATGACAATATGCAAAATGCTACCGGACGCCCCATTACCTCCAAGCAATACGCCAGCCGAGGCAGCGTAAACACCCTCCTCGCACAAATCTACGCCTGGATAGGAGGACTGACGCAGGAAAAAACCTACTGGGAACAGGCAGAATATTATGCTTCGCAGGTCATCGATGAATTTGCCGGCGACTACGAACTGGAAGACATGGAAGGATTGATCAAGAACGTATTCGGCAAAGCCCGGAACAGCAAGGAAACCATCTTCTGCATCGACAACGACTTGCTGGACGACGCCCACACTTACGACACCCACTTTACGGGCGACCTGCCGGGACAGGAAATGATAAACTATCCTCACATAAACGCAAGTCCGCAGAGCTTGTCCAACGACAATGCACAACAATATAACCGGATTAAAGTAAGTACCGTAGAAAAAATCTATCCGGATGAAAACGACCTGCGGCGTAAAGAATTCTGGTATAATTTAGGCAAAGTGGAAATCACCGTCAACGAAGAGTCCGTACCTTCTCCCTATGCCTTTATCAACAAATGGCGCGATTATCATTACCAGACCAACTCCGAGATGCTTGAAGGAGGTGCTTCCGTGCCCGTTGCCACAGACTGCGATTTCGTCATCTGGCGTCTGGCAGACGTTATCCTGCTCCGTGCCGAATGTCGCACACGGCTCAACAAGACGGAAGCCAAAAACGACTTGGACCGCATTCGGGAAAGAGCCGGTTTGGGCGCTTACAGCGGTAGCACGGAAGCCGAAGCGTTACGGAAAGAAATCTTCAACGAACGCCGGCGCGAACTGTTCGGTGAGGGACAATACTATTTCGACATTGTACGCAACGGCTATTACAGAGAAATGCTCTACGGCAAATTCAAGACCCTCACGGATGAAGATGTGCGCAACGGAGCACTCTACACTTGGATTAGTTCCGATGCTTTTGAAAAGAATACTTTAATGACTCAAAATACTTATTGGTTATGGCAAAAATAAATTCCCTCATACGCATTATACTCGTTCTGTCCGCAGGCATTGCCATGGCATCCTGCACCAAATGGAACTACCACGACGGCGGCACCGCCTATGGCGTTCACGATTGCTCCATGTGGGACTACTTTGCAAAACAGCCCCGCGACTGGGATTCCACCCGTCTGATGATTCAACGGGCAGGATTGCAGGAACTGTTTGAAGGGAAAGGCGAATACGGGCAAATCACCTTCTTGGCTCCCGGCAACCTGGCGATTATGACTTATCTGTATGATAACGGTTACAGACGAGTAAACGAGATACCCGCCGCCGAGTGCCGCCGATTATTGGAAAAACTGATTATTCCGGGACGAATCATGGTCAACGATGTTCCCCGCGGTTCCCGTTCCACTGCCACTGGCGAACAAACCGGTGGAAAAACATACACGCTACTGGATGAAAGTACGGCATTTTTATGGACTTACCAAAACTCCTATATGGGTATCGAAAATGCGGGAGCCGTTCATCTGTATCTCTATATCAGAGAATTTACCGAATCATGGATGATTTATTCCAGCGACATACAGACGGAAAACGGCGTAGTACAAGCCTTGGGAAATAATTTCTTATTCAACTAACGATTTTAATGCTAGCAAGACATGAATAAATCCACGATATATCTCAACTTCCTTCTCATACTGCTGGCTCTGACAGGCTGTGAGAAAGAACACACCGGCTACCTGTTTACGGAAAATGCCCAATTCCCGATAGACACATTGCGCATCATCCGATACGAAGACTATCATCGGGAAATCATTCAACTGGAAGCAGAATTGGACAATTATTCCGAGGAAATTCGCGATTCTTTGAATTCCTACAATATCATAGAAGAACAAGAAGCTGTCATTATCGAAGAACTTGACCGCTTGGAGGGAATCATGAACAAATGCGGAGCTGTCATGGATGCTTACTTGGACCAGTTTGCCGATGAATCCGATGCAGACCCCGTAAAATTAAAAGAACTGGAAAAGAACACCGAAGATGCCTATGAGGCATGGGCGACATACCAACAGGAGGTATATGACCCCGTTTACCAAATCAAAAACAACATCCGGAAAAAAATCATCGCACTCTGTCAAGAAGCAGGCAAAGAAACACCCTTTAAACTTGCCCAAGATTTGGCCATACTCCAAAAACAACAATCTTTGGACATACCCTGGACAACCTCCTGCATCGAACAGCTGTTGGGCACGGAACCCATTATCTATACCTTGGAAAACCTTCGCAGCGACCAGGGAGAGGCGGCAGCCGCAGACTTTGCCAAATACCTCACCGTCATCGGAGGCGGTCGTATGTACGTCGACACCAGAGTCAACTCCCCCGCCGGGAAATACATCGTATCCCTACGGGTAAGCAACGACGGCTACAGCGTTGTCCTTCCAGACGTATTTACCTTCATATTGCAATAAACCGACCCAAATCCATAAAGACATGAAACACCTGAAATACCTGTTCATCTGCTTGTTGCTGATTGCCGGCAACCGGTTATCCGCCCAAATCACTTTCAGTAACTATACCTTTGAAGAAGCCTTGG
>CAMWQQ010000115.1 GCA_947176455.1 uncultured Odoribacter sp.
TAATTATCTCAAAGATACGATTTTTTTCTCTAATATCAAAGCATCGTGCTTGTAATTTTGTTAATACTCAAAAAAAAAGCGAACCTCGAATGTCTGCTGACTTTCAGGGTTCGCTCATCTTTAATAAATCCGTAACTTTCTCAAAAATCGAACGTCTCAAGCTTCATCTCCGCCAAAGAACGCATCGTGCCGACTTCGGTCACAAAAACCTCCGAAGCGCTATGGGCATCCAACGCACGCTGGTCGCGCCACGTCTCGCAAATCATCAGTACTTCCGGACGTGTCGCACTCTCAAAAACATCGTACGCCACACATCCCTCTTGTTTGAGCGAAGCCTCAGTTAGGCGTCGCGCCGCCGCAAGCACCTCTGAACGATGCTCCGCAGAAACTTTGATAAAACAATTCAATCTCAACATATTCTATACCTATTAGTCATTTTGTCCATTTTCATCGTCCGCCTACCGACACAATCCTGTCCGGACAATATCGGATATCCGGGCAATCACAGCGGAAGTCTCCTCCAAAGAATAAGCGGAACGGGTGATAAAAACGGCTATCGCATAACGCTTGCCGTCCGGCAAATGAATATAGCCCACATCATTGACGGCTATCAGGCGACCCATCTCGGGGTCGACATCCCCCGTTCCGGTCTTGTGACCAATCACCGCACGCAAAGAAACAAACGTTCCCGGCAACCGGTCCTTTCCCGTATCACACGTTTCCATGATACGCTTGATAAACAAGGAACAGGTATCGTTGAAACACCGATCGAACGCATCCACCAACAAAGCCATAGCGACAGGAGTGGAAACATTGTCGTAACAACGGGACAGCACCTGGTGCATATCGTCCTCGTTCCACCTCACACAAATATCCCTGAAACCAAGCGAGTCAAGATAAGCATCCACCACCGAAACACCGCCGACAAAATCCATCAGGATATCACAGGCATTATTATCACTGAGCCTGAGGGAATAATCCAAAAGCTCCCCCAAGGGTATCCGAAACATGTTCTGCCCACCGTAGCGACGAAGCATCGGGCTGTAAGTATCCGGATGAAGCTGCGCACCGGAAACCCATACGGAATCGTCAAACGAACCACCTTTCCCCCTCACGACATCCGCCACTACCAACGCCAAAGGAAACTTCATCACGCTCAGCATCGGAAAAGACTGCGACAGGTTAACCCCGAACATTTTTCCATCCCCGGCAATCACCGCCACTCCCGCATCGGCATCGACTCCGTTCAAATAACGACGCAACTCCTCCTCAATCCCCGCATACCGGACATTCCTCTCACACGAACACAAGAGAACCGTGCAAATCCCGACAAAAAACAATATTCTCAACACCCGAAATTATTTCTTTACGTAGGCATCCGCCTTCTCCTTCACCCGTTGCGCACGCTTTGCGCTATCCGGATGACTGGCGAACATTTTCTGGAACATGGACGACTGCTGTTCTCCCGACAAGCTGTTCAGCTTTTCCAAGGCATTGGCCATGCCGTAAGGGTCGAATCCGTGCTTCACGCAAAATTCAACCCCATAATCATCCGCTTCCAATTCCTGCTTTTGGGAAAAACGAGCGGTCGCCAAAGCCTGCGCCAACTCGCCCAACTGAGAATCTGACAACTTTTCCAACACCCCACCGGCAGACCCAGCGACATTCTTCGCAGCGGAAGCCAGGTAGGCGTTTTTCATGGCATCCTTGCTGTCCGTATGCACCACGTGACCGATTTCATGCCCGAGAACCGCCATTAATTCGTCATCGGTCATCATATCCATTAAAGCCGAGAATACGCGAATACTGCCGTCGCCACAGGCAAAAGCATTGATATCCGACACTTCATACACCTTATAATTCAAGGTCAGTCCCTCCACATTGCCCACTTTTTTCATCAACGAATCCAGACGCCTCGAATACGCTGACTCCGGAGCGGAAACCGGATTGTTCTCGTCCATCCATTTCACCGACTCGCTACACAATTTTGCCACATCCTCATCCGACAGCGTAACAGCCGAAGCGACATCCGAAACAGCACTCAACACCTTCTTCGTATTGATTGTCCGCTTACCGATTTTTATCTGCGACTGGACCGTTGCCACACTCCCGGCAAACACCAGCACCAATAACATCCATTTTTTCATCATTTCTTATATTTATTAAAAACACGCAAAAATACAAATATTATCCCTCAATATCCAAACCCCTCCATATTTATCGGACTCAGCGCCACCTCATCAAACACCCATATTCACCCATTCATAAAACAAATTTTTCATTTCATCGGCTTGCGGATGTTTCTTGGACAGCAACAAGGATGAATATACGACACATTCTCCCAACTCCATCGAAACATCCACTTTTTCAATCTCAGGCTCTATAATCGCCTCATACCATTTCCGAAACAATTTAAAGCGAGACTTTTCCCTGTTGTCTGCCGAATCACACACAACCAGCAAAGCATTGCGGACAGATTGAAAAAAGTCATTGAGTATCTTTAGAATAGTTATGCGGACACGTTCGTCCTTCACCGTTTTTCCAACCGCATCAAAAGAAAATGTATAAACGGAATCAGAACCGAATGAATCGCTGATGTCTATAAAATAAGCGGTGTACACAACACCGCCCTGCGTTATAAACCTATACATCAAATTATCGGTCTGAACGATATTGTATGGGAGTTGCAAATTTGATATCACGTTTTTTTGCCAATTGCTTTAAATCGCCATTTGTTTGAATGCACTCCCAAATAGCACGCTTATCTTCCATTATTTTCTGGAAAATATTCAATCGTTTCTTTTCCTGCGTCTTCATTCTGCAAATGCTTTATTTCACATCAACTCTCATTTGGGTAACAAATCTACTATTTATTTTGAACATAACCAAATACACATTACGATTCTTTCAGATGACATCCCGCTCCAGCAATCAACTGGGAATACATCCGAACCGCCTCCACCGCCTCTTTCACGTCATGCACCCGCAATATGCTGGCGCCTTTCATCAAAGCCATCGTATTCAACACCGTCGTCCCGTTCAAGGCATCCGCCGGCGTGCCTCCCAGCAACTTGTATATCATCGACTTCCGAGAAATGCCCACCAACAAGGGATAATCCAGGTCCGAATAACTATCCAAACCGTTCATCAACTGATAATTATGTTCCAACGTCTTCCCGAAACCAAAACCGGGGTCCAGCAGAATTTGGTCGAACCCCATCGCATTCAACCGGGCAATCCGCTCCGCAAAGAAATCCCGCACCTCCTTCACCACATCCTCATACACCGGATTCTGCTGCATCGTCTGTGGCGTTCCCTGTATGTGCATCATCACATACGGCACTCCTGCCTTGGCGACATATTCAAACATCCCCTCATCCATTGTCCCTCCCGAAATATCATTAATCATCACCGGACCGAGACAGGTGACAATCTCCTCCGCCACCTTCGCCCGGTAGGTATCAATGGACACCCAGCACTCCGGATAATACTTTCGAACCAGCTCCACCGCCCACGACAACCTGCCCAACTCCTCCTTCTCATCCACGACAGTCGCCCCGGGACGGGTGGAATAGGCACCCACATCTATAATCGACGCCCCCTCCTCCATAATCTGGTGAATACGCTCTATCAAGCGCACCTCGCTGAGGTATTCCCCACCGTCATAGAAAGAATCCGGAGTGACATTCAAAATCCCCATAACCATCGGACGAGAAAAATCCATTTCCCGCTCCCCCAATCTGATACTTTTCATCCAACCTTCAACTTTAATGTATTTTTGATAAACCTTATAAAGGTTATGAACTTTACAAACTTTTTCCCTAAATTTACCGCTCAAAATTACAATTAGTTTTCATATTTCAAAGATATGCCTGAAACCGCACAAGAATACGACCTGGTCATCGAAACGTGCCGGGACATCTTCCTGAAAAAAATGCACGACTACGGCACGGCGTGGCGCATCCTGCGTGCCACCTCCCTCACCGACCAAATCTTCATCAAGGCTAACCGCATACGCAGCCTGGAAGAAAAGGGCATTTCTAAAGTCAACGAAGGCGTTGTTCCGGAATTCATCGGAATCATCAACTACTCCATCATGGGGTTGATCCAGCTGGAGTTAGGCAGGGAAAACGATACGGCTTCCGAACAGGAAAAAATAGCCGCCTTGTACGAAAACTATTTCCAAAAGGCGAAGAACCTGATGCTGGACAAAAACCACGACTACGGGGAAGCCTGGCGCAGCATGCGCATCAGTTCCTACACGGACCTGATTCTCATGAAAATCAAGCGAACCAAACAAATCGAGGACAACCAGGGCAATACCCTGATTTCGGAAGGCATCGATGCCAATTATTACGATATGATCAATTACGCCGTATTCGCACTCATCCGGCTGACCGTTGAAAGCTCAAAAGCATAACACATCCGTAAAATAACACGCTAAAAACAAAATACGATGAAGCTACTTAAAAACCTATGCAGAATCTTAGTCGGACTTCTGTTTATCTATTCCGGATTCGTCAAAGGAGTTGACCCGCTGGGTTCCAACTACAAATTCATAGATTACTTCAATGCCTTTCACATGGGTTGGATGGACGGCAGTGCCATTTTCTTCTCCTTTCTGTTGTCCTTGGCTGAATTTCTAATTGGTATCTGCCTGTTTCTGAACATCAAAACCAAATGGGCAGCCTGGGGAGCATTGCTGTTCATGGGATTCTTTACCCCGCTGACCCTGATACTCGCCATCAAGAACCCCGTAACGGACTGCGGTTGTTTCGGAGACGCCCTGGTACTAACCAACTGGGAAACCTTCTGGAAAAACGTCATTCTGCTAGCAATGACACTTGTCGTCTTCTTCCACAAGGAAAAATACAAATCCATATTCAATTTCCTGGAACAGACGGTCATTCTCGCAAGCACTATCGTGTTTATGCTGTGTATCGAATTCTATTGCTACCGGCATCTGCCTATCCTCGACTTCAGGCCCTACGCCATTGGCAAAAACATCAGCGAAGGCATGACGATTCCGGAAGGCGCACCGCATGATGAATACGCCATTACCTTAAAATACCGGAACAAACAGACCGGAGAAACGAAAGAATTCAGCGAACAAAACTACCCTTGGCAGGATACCCTGAACTGGGAATATGTCAGTTCGTCGGAAAAACTGATACAGGAAGGCTTCAAGGCCCCCATTCACGACTTTGTCATTGAGCATCCGGAAATGGGCGACATCACCCAGGACGTCCTGCAAGACAACGGATACACCTTCCTGGTTGTAGCGTACAACATCAACAAAACCAACCCGGAGAACCAGGAGAAACTGAACCGGCTGGCAGCCTATGCGCAAGACAAGGGCTATCGCTTTTATTGCCTGTCGGCATCCGTCGCAGACGACACTCGGAAATATGCGGAAAATCATCAAGTTAATTATGAATTCTGCTCCACCGATGAAATCCAGTTGAAAACCATAGTGCGCTCCAACCCCGGACTGGTATTGCTCCGCGAAGGCACCATCCTGAACAAATGGGGACACCGGGACCTGCCGGAAGTCGATGAAATCAAAGACAAGGACCTCACGGCTTACAGTCTTGACAAACAACAAGGCACCACGGACAAATACATGGTCTGGACTCTGATCCTTATCTATGTCGGTTGCCTGTTCGTCTACCTGTGCCGGAAATACAAAAGACAACAGAAATAAAAACAAACATCACACTTAAAAACAATAAATCATGAGAAAGAAAATCGTTGCAGGCAACTGGAAAATGAACAAAACCCTCCAGGAAGGTATCGAACTGGCCAAAGAGGTTAACGACAAAGTGAAAACGGCCCATGCCGACAAAGTAACCGTGGTCATCGGCACAC
>CAMWQQ010000116.1 GCA_947176455.1 uncultured Odoribacter sp.
AGCAAACCAAAGAATCATTGCAACAATCCAATATGTATCGCACCAATTACCAAGCTGTCCAAGCTATCGTAAAAGACGGCAAAGTAATTGACCAGAGATACAAGTTCTATTGATGATTCTTGAACGACAAAACAGCGAGAGTGCCAAATTCAGTTTTGGCACTCTCGCTGTTTTAAGATATTTCATCATATCTTCCCCTGATTCTTCCTCATTGAATTGAAATACTGTTGTAAAGTTCCATTATCCCGCTTGTCATCCTGCCCCACGAAAACTGTTCCTTCAATTTCATCGTTTCTTTTTCAAAATCCGCCTGACGCTCCCCGTCATAAAAATCAACGATGGCATCGGCAATTGCAGAAACCTCAGGTTTCACGACATACCCCGACCGCCGGTCGGCAATGATTTCCCCCAATCCCCCGACATCCGTCACCAGCATCGCCTTGTTGAAATGATAGCCGACTTGGGTCACTCCGCTTTGCGTCGCCGTCTTATAAGGCTGCACGATCATATCGGCTGCACAGAAATAACGATTAATCTGCTCATTGGGAATGTAATCCGTGTGCAATACCACTTTGTCTTCCAATCCCTGCTCCCGTATCAGCTTCAAATAAGGTTCACTGTCGGCATAAAACTCCCCGGCAACAATCAGACGGATTTGCCTGTCCTTCAGTCGGACGTCCGCCATTGCCTGCAACAACCAATCCAATCCCTTGTAATCGCGAATAAAGCCGAAAAACAACAGATAACGGTAGGCAGGGTCCAAGTGCAATGCTTCCAACGCCTCTCCCCGAGGAATGATTTCCCCGTAATGGTCGTACACCGGATGTGGCGTAAACCGACGAAGCGGATGAGCCACCAGTTTCTCAATATCAGCATAAACCTCGTGCGACATCGCAATATAACCGTCCACCCCCTTGGTGAAATATTGGGTAAACAGGCGGTCGCCCGGACGTTTCTCGTGAGGAATGATATTGTCTGCAATACAAATTACTTTCGTATGTCTATTTTTGCGAAGCACTCGGCAAATCGTTCCCAATGCCGGTCCCATAAAAGGCAACCAATAACGAACAATGACCAAATCCGCTGCCAGATGTTTCAATTCATAGCCCACACGCAACCAATTCAACGGATTTATGGAATTCACCTTCCGAAGAATATTTAATCCTTCCGGAGCTTTTTCATCCGTATATTGAGTTTTCCCCGGAAACAGGATTCCCGGATATTGCAACTTAAAATTAAAGACCGTCACGTCATGCCCCTCCTTCATCAGTTCAATCCCCAATCTTTCGTTCAAAGCAGCAATCCCTCCCCGGTAAGGGTTAGCCGGACCCAATATGACTATTTTCATTCCCGAATGATTTATTGTCCAAAATTATCAAATAATCCGGATTAACGACACGAAAAAACAAAATTATCAGCTATATTGATATTATCCGGGGAGTATGCTATTTTTGCCAAGGTTAATATGCTGTTTATGCCTATCGAGATTTCAGTTATCATTTGTACTTACAACCGGGACAAATTCATTTACCGGACGCTGGAACACATCGCCTGCAACGGTTTCCCGGCAGATAGCTATGAAATCATCCTGATTGACAACAACAGCACCGACCAGACCGCCACAGAATGCCGGAGATTTTCCGACCATTTCCCGGAGGTGAACTTCCATTACTTCATAGAAACCCAACAAGGACTTTCTTTTGCCCGCAACAGAGGCATCCAGGAGGCGCAAGGAGACATCCTTCTTTTTTTGGACGACGATGCTTTCATGCAAAAAGATTACCTGCACCGATTGTCCGGTTATTTGAAAAGCTATCCGGATGCCGTCGCCTTCGGAGGAAAAATCACTCCCCTCTATGAAAGCGGAAAAGTCCCGGAATGGATGAGCAAATGGACTTATTCCTGGGTTTCCGCAATCAATAAAGGAACAAACGTATGCTTATTTGAGGGCAATTCTTACCCGATTGGAGCCAATATGGGCTTCCGGAGGGCAAGCATTCCCCAGGAAGGCTTCAACACCGCCCTCGGCAGGAATAAAGGCAACCTCATGGGGGGGGAAGAAAAAGACATTTTCAACCGGATGAAAGCCCGGAACGCCCGGATTTATTACTTCCCCGACATAGAAGTCCTTCACGTCATACCCGAAAAAAGAACCACACGGGAATACATTAAACAAATGGCTTTAGGCATAGGAAAAAGCGAACGACTACGCACCTTGAAAATCTCTCGTTTCGCCTATATGAAACGGCTTGGAGCGGAAAGCATCAAATGGTGTGCCTCATTGCTCCTGTATGTCGGCTACTCTCTCCGTGGTACTGTCCGGAAAGGTAAAATCCTCCTTTACTTCCGGTGGTTCGTCAGCAAAGGATTAATCAGCACGAAATAAAACTCCCCCCAAAACACTTGATATGCGATCATTTGCCACTTACTGGACTATATTAACTAAAAAAGGATTTCATTATAGCTTCCATGAAGCATGGAAAAAAATTCAAAGATTTCATTTTATCCGGGATGAAAAAATACTTTCCCTGCTATGGGAATCCAAAGCCTACCATAAATTGAAGAAGTATGCCTATGTCCTGAATGCCCCTTTTCACAACGAAACAGCCTCGGACAACCCTTATCCTGACAAAATATGGGTGTCCTGGCTCCAAGGGGAAGAGAACGCCCCGGCATTAGTCAAAAAATGTATCGCTTCCATTCGCAAGCATTCGGCAGGCAGAGAAGTCATCGTCATCACCAATGAGAATATTGCACAATACGTCACTTTCCCCGATTTCATCCTGCGAAAGAAAGCCAAAGGCAGAATCAGCAACACCCACTTTTCCGACTTACTGCGCATAGCCCTGCTATCGCAATACGGAGGAATATGGATTGACTCCACCGTCTACCTGACCGCACCGCTTCCGGATTACATACTGAATGCACCATTATTCTGTTATAAAACTTCCCATTTATCTCCCGGAAAGATAAAAGTATCCAGCTGGTTTATCGCCGCCAAGCCACACCATGAAATCATTGTCCGGACGCAGGCAATCCTTTGGGAATACTGGAAACGCAACAACCGGTTATGTCATTATTACGTATTCCACCTGTTTTTCTCCCTAGTCATAGATACCCTGCCTCATCTGCAACAGCAATGGCATGACATGCCCTATTTTAATAACGTAAATCCCCATGTTTTACTTCTAGAACTACCGGAACCGTTCAAGCCAGAACGATGGGAGCAAATCAAAAGCATTTCGTCCATTCACAAACTGACTTATAAAATCAGCCCGGAACACGCGAAACGAAAAGATACTTTTCTGCAAATGCTCCTAAACTCCTGATTCGCTTTGCATCACTTTCGCCCTATGGCGGAAATAATGAATCAAGACAAGCAACACAAGCAGTACCAACAATCCAGAACAGATTGTAGACGTCCATCTACCAAGCAAGTATCTGTCCGGCTCAAAACGGAAGGAAATGATATGCTCTCCTGCCGGCACTTCCATACCCCGCAATATCCAGTTTGTCCGGAAATGCTCTGCCGGCTTTCCGTCAATCGTCGCTTTCCAGCCATGCGGATAATAAACCTCGGAGAATACGACCATACCCGGCTCCGAAGAGCGGTATTTATACTCTAACCGGTCAGGTTTATAGGTGGTCATCGTTATCTCCGCCAAGGAATCCATCGCCCATTGTTTCCGGCTGAGCAATCCCTCAAAACGCCGGTCCACCAAAGCAACTTGGCGAGGGTCTATCCACTGCATTCCCGACATCTCTTCGTCCGCATCCGCCACAATTTCCACCGACGGCACAAACCACGCATTTCCCAAAGCATACGGATTCCTCAATGGCGGATAAGAGGGATTCCATATCACATAACGCATATTCAGCATATCCAATACCGGCGTCGCCTTGAAAATATCCTCCGCCTCTGATTCGGAAGAGATTTTGGACAATCCTTTCCTAATCAGCATAATCTCCGGCTCCAGCTTCATCTCTATCAAATCCTGATAACGTCGCAACTTCGCCGCATTATATCCCCCGATGCTTTTATGAAAATAGGATACGGAAGTGTTGTTGAACGGGTCCGACAACGGCAATACCCGGTAAGACAAATCACGGTCCTGCAAAATGGCACGGTCTGCCACAGAAGGAGCAAATGATTGATTCACCACATGAGGCTTCACAAAGTGTGATTCATTCAAATAGCGTTTATCAACACCCCACAGGTCAACCAGCACCAGAAATGCCAAAATATAGGGCAGGTAGCGAGACGGCTTGTCGGCTTTTATGAAAAAATACAAGCAACCTCCTCCCAGCAAAATAAAGACCAGCGAGCGGAACGCATCCGCCTTCAACAAGGCGGCACGATCTTTTATCAACGCCCCCAGATACCAATCAGGCAACTGATATTGCGCATCGTATGCGGACTGGAAATTCAACGGAGCAAACCAAGCAAAAAACAAACACAAGCCTCCGGTTATTCCAACGGCATAGTATAAAGATTTTAGCAAATATTTCCGGTCATTTCTCTGGCGAAACAGTTCTATCAATCCCCATGCCGCCAGCATACAGAAAGTCAATTGCGGAATCACCAATGCCATTTCCACCGTCCTGAATTTGTTGTAGAACGGCAAATAATGGAACAAAAACGTATTGAAACCATCAAAATGCCTTCCCCAACTGAGGAAGATAAAAAACACGGAAGCTCCGACAATCCACCATTTCCCCGGATGTTTTACCGTAAACAGGGCAAACACCACCAACATACAGACAATGGCTCCGAAATAAACCGGCCCGGAAGTAAACGGCTTGTCCCCCCAATAGGTATAAGTCTGAAACTTATCCGGGACCTGTTGCCCGCGATTCTGAAGCTGTTTTGCCAAGTTGGAATTTCTATCCAGCGAACCGCCACTCTCCCCTCCATAAAAGTTCGGAATTAACATCGTAAACGTTTCCCCCACACCATAACTCCAGGCAAAAGCATAATCTTTGTCCAATCCGCTGGATTTATCCGCTTTCCCGTCCATCTGATGCGTCAATTCCGACTTGCCCCGAATGCTTTCTTGCGACAGTTCAAAATTGGCATAGAGCGAACCCATATTACATAAAAACGCCACCAAAACTCCTCCTGCCAGCACTGCGAAAGAAATTCCCAAGGTTTTCCAATGTTGGGCTCGAATCTGTTGAATGACATATCCCAGATACAGGATACAGCAACACAAGGTCAGGTAATAAGTAATCTGCGGATGATTGCTCTTCAATTGCAAGGCTAAAAATAAAGCGAATATAACTCCACCTACCAACCATTTCTGTTTCAATACCAGAATGAAACCGCTTAATATCATCGGCATATATGCCATTGCCCAGGCTTTCGTGATATGCCCCGCCTGTAAAATAATGATGCTGTACGAGGAGAATGAAAAAGCTATCGCCCCCAGCATCGCTTCCGGGATTGAAGCCCCCAAAAGCATCATCAGCACATAAAATGACAATAAGGAAAGAAATACGATACCTGCATCCGACCCTCCTAACCAATTAAAAGGACGAGAAAGATAATTCAATACATTAATCGGTCCTCCCTGGGTCGTAATGGTATAAGTCGGCATTCCCGAAAACATAGAGCCGGTCCACGACGACCCGACACCCTCCTTTTCATAGTATTCCCTGACTTCCTGGGACATCCCGAAATATTTTTCCACATCTCCCTGCCGAAGTTGCATCCCTTGGAATCTCGGTGCAAAAAATGCCAGCGAAACCGCCAAAAAGAAAAGACAAACCAACATATGCGGACGAATTTTCCCCCAGACAAATGAAACCGTATCCATA
>CAMWQQ010000117.1 GCA_947176455.1 uncultured Odoribacter sp.
AGTTGATGATTTCCCGACCCATAAAGCCTTGCAATACCTCCGGTAGCCGTATGCCTTCCGCACATTGGTTGTTTTCGAGCAGGGCTGCCACGATGCGGGGAAGTGCCAAGGAACTGCCGTTCAGCGTATGGCAGGTGGTTGTTTTTTTGTCACCCTTGTCTTTGAAGCGCAGTTTGAGGCGATTTGCCTGAAATTCCTCAAAGTTGGATACGGAACTGACTTCCAGCCATTTTTCCTGGGCTTTGGAATATACCTCGAAGTCGTAGGTCAATGCGGAAGTGAAACTGATGTCACCGCCGCACAACCGGACAATCCGGTAGGGAAGTCCCAGTTTAATCAGCAAGCTTTCGACATGTTTGACCATTCCTTCCAGGGCTTCGTAGGAACATTCGGGGCGGGTAATCTGTACGATTTCCACTTTGTCGAATTGGTGCAGGCGGTTCAATCCGCGAACGTCTTTGCCGTAAGAACCGGCTTCCCGTCGGAAACAGGCGGAATAAGCCGTGTTTTTAATCGGAAGCTGTTCGCCGTCCACGATGACATCCCGGTATATATTGGTTACCGGAACCTCTGCGGTGGGGATGAGGTAAAGATTGTCTTCCGGCACGTAATACATCTGACCGTCCTTGTCCGGTAGCTGTCCGGTTCCGTAGCCGGAGTCTGCATTTACCATCAAGGGGGGCTGTACTTCCTGATAGCCTGCTTTGATGTTTTCTTCCAGGAAGAAATTGATCAATGCCCGTTGCAGCTTGGCTCCCAATCCTTTGTACAGCGGAAAGCCGGCACCCGTGATTTTCACGCCGGTTTCAAAATCAATCAGGTCGTATTTCTTTGTCAATTCCCAGTGGGGAAGGTCGTTGGCTTGTTTTTGAGGAATGTTCTCGACAATCTTGACGATTTCATTGTCGGCATCTGACTTGCCCCGAGGCACCGAAGTGTGCGGCATGTTCGGCAAACGGAGCAACAGGTTGTTCAGTTCGGTGCCCACGTCATTGCGCCGGTTGTTCAATTCTGCAATGGAGGCTTTCAGGTCTGCGGTTTCCTGACGTGCTTTTTCAGCCGCTTCCTTTTGTCCGGATTGCATCAGCTGACCGATTTGTTTCGCTATGTTGTTCATTTGGGCTTGCCGGGTTTCGGCTTCCTGTTGCAACGCCTTGCGCTGGTTGTCGAGCTCGATGATTTTTTCAACAGCTTCCCGGGCGTCAAAATTTTTTACCGCCAGACGCTCAATGACTGTTTCTTTGTTTTCCTGGATAAATTTCAGATTCAACATAACCGTTTAATTTTAGATGCCGAATTTACGATTGCTGTTGCCTGAGGAGGCAACCGCATATCTTTCATCGATTGTCGTTTTGATTTTCAAAAATACAAAAAACTCCTGTATCCTTGCAGAATACAGGAGTTGAATATTTCATGCCTTTTCAGTTTATTCTGCAACAGCTTCAACTGAAACGAACGATTTGTTATTTTTCTTCCTGCGGAAAACAACGGTACCGTCTACCAGAGCAAATAAAGTATGGTCTTTACCCATTCCTACGTTTTCACCCGGATTGTGTACGGTGCCTCTTTGGCGTACCAGGATGTTTCCGGCTTTGGCAAATTGTCCGCCCCAGATTTTTACTCCCAACCGTTTGCTTTCTGATTCACGGCCGTTCTTAGAACTACCGACTCCTTTTTTATGTGCCATATCGTATAAATAATTTAGAAGTTACAATTAAAATAAGTTTAGCCGTCCTGTTTAGGCATTGATGGATTCAATCTGAATCTGAGTCAAATATTGACGGTGACCTCTTTTTCTTTCAAAAGTCTTTCTTCTTCTTTTCTTGAAGATGATCACTTTGTCTCCTTTCAGATGGCTTAATACTTTTGCGGTAACTTTAGCTCCTTCTACTTTCGGTGTACCGATTTTAACCTGACCGTCATTGTCCACTAAAAGAACGTTGTCGAATTCAATCTGTGAGCCTTCCTCGGCTGCCAGTCTGTGAACATAAACCTTGCGGTCTTTCTCTACTTTAAATTGCTGTCCTGCAATTTCAACAATAGCGTACATTAGTTATATTGTTTTATTGTTAATACCACGGGGTGGGCTTTTCGTCCGCTTATTGTACCCCTAAGGAAAATTCGTGTGCAAAAATAGTGTTTATTTCGGAGTTACAAAAGAATTTCCTGTAAATTATTTGCTAAATTTGCACATTCAATAAAGTATTGCATTATGAGGTACATAGCGAAATTTATGATGTGGTTGGGAGGATGGAAGTTTAGGGGTGAACTTCCGAAAGAGAAAAAGGCGGTGATTATTTCAGTGCCACATACTTCGAGCTGGGATTTCGTGTGGGGAGAACTGGCATTTTTGAGCCAAGGGATTCCGGCTTTCATATTGATGAAGAAGGAGTTTTTCTTCTTTCCGTTGGGGGCTATCCTGAGGGCGTTGCGTGTGATTCCCGTAGACCGGGGCAACAAGGACAGCCAGTTGGTGGAACAAATCATTGACGAATTCAAGAAACGGGACTCCATGTATCTTTGCCTGACTCCGGAAGGAAGCCGGAAAAGGAGGAAAAAGTGGAAAAAGGGATTCCTGGTCATTGCCAATGCCGCAGAAGTTCCCGTTTATCTGGGGCGTATCGACTACAAAGGAAAGTTTTGCGAGGTGGGACCTTTGTTTCATCCGACGGGCGACGTGGATGCCGATATGGCGTATATTATGAGCACTTATCACGATGCTAACCCGAAGGTGCGGGAAAATTTCTCTTACGGCAATTGAAAATAATAAAATAAAATCCGTATGGACGGATGCGACCGTGCCGTTCGGACTTGGTACGAAAAATGGAGGAGAAGATGAAACTGGCTTTGATTCAGTCGGAACTGATTTGGGGAAATGTGGTGGAGAATGTGCGACGTTTGGACGAGAAAATGTCGGGATGCCGGGGATGCGATGTCGTTTTGTTGCCGGAGATGTTTGCTTCCGGAGGCATGGTGGTGAAGAAATCTCCGGAGGCGGCTGTCGCTGAAAAAAAGAGTGTCGCTTCCCGGTATGAGGATGTCCGGCGGAAAATGTCGGAGTGGTCGCAGCGGTGCGATGCCGTTGTTGCCGGTTCCACCGTCTGCGAGGAAAACGGGCGTTATTACAACCGTTTGGTTATGGCTTTTCCGGACGGCGGATATGCGTATTACGATAAACGGCATTGTTTCCGAATGGGAGGGGAGAATGAGCATTTCTCTTCGGGCGATAAGCGATTGACCTTTGAATACAAGGGCGTGAAAATAGCCGTGTTTGTCTGTTATGACTTGCGTTTTCCGGTGTGGTGCCGGAATACGGAGGAATATGACATCGCCGTTTTTGTGGCGAATTGGCCGAAGTCCAGGCGGGAGGTATGGAAAACTTTGCTGAAAGCCAGGGCGATAGAGAACCAGGCTTTTGTTGCGGGAGTAAATTGCGTCAGTACGGATGACAACGGCGTTGCTTATGCCGGAGACTCGATGGTGGTGGATGCCCGCGGACAGGTGCTGGGGATTGCCGGTGAATTTCGGGAAGAGGTGCTGGTCGTGGATTGCAATATGGCGGATTTGCATGATTTCCGGAGTAAATTCTCCGTGCTGGACGACCGGGATGTGTTTCAAATCCGGTATTAAAGGGCGGTACATTATTTTGCCTGCCTGATGTATGAATTAATCGGGCTAATTTTATACATTTGCGGACGTTTGTTGGTAGGGAATAATCAAATCATTTACGTATATGAAATATTTATTACTCACATTTATCGGAGTGGCTATGATGTTAAACGCTCAAGCACAGGACAAGGTACTGACCATGGAGGAGGCGATACTGGGTTATCAGCTTTATCCTAAAAATCTGAACGTGCAGTGGCAGGGTGAACAAAATGTGTTTACCTATACGGAGGGTACGGACCTGGTCGGGGAGAATGCGGACAGCGGGGAGAAAAAGGTGATTCTGACCGTGGCTGAGCTGAACCGGATACTGGGAGCGGATTTGAAAGGCTGGCCCCAATACGGCTGGAGGAACGGGAGAACCTTGGTTATTATGCGCCAGGGAAAGATGACGGAAATAGATGTGGAGAAGAAGGCGTTGGCGAAAACCTTTGTCATTGCCAAAGGGGCGCAGAATGTGGAGCCTAACGGGAAAGCCTTGGTGGCTTACACCAAAGGCAACAATTTGTTTTATGTGGATGTGAACGGTAACGAGTTTGCGGTGACGAAGGACGAAGACCCGAATATCGTGAACGGGCAGGCTGTCAGTCGGAACGAATTTGGCATCAACGGGGGGATTTTCTGGTCTCCGGACGGAAAACGGTTGGCTTTCTATCGGAAAGACGAAAGCGAGGTAAGCACTTTCCCTTTGTTGAACATCAATACCCGGACGGGTTCGTTGCGGGAGATTAAATACCCGATGGCGGGCATGAAGTCCGAACAGATTAGTCTGGGAGTACATGATGTCGCTTCGGGGAAAACCGTGTTTCTGGAAGTGGATGACTTCGGTCGGGAGCAATACCTCACCAATATCGCTTGGGGTCCGGCTTCCGATTACCTTTATGTGCAGGTGCTCGACCGTGCCCAAAAGCACATGCGTTTGAATCAGTACGAGGCGAAGAGCGGAAAGTTCGTCAAAACTTTGCTGGAGGAGCGGAATGAGAAGTACGTGGAACCGCAGACTCCGATTGTGTTTTTGAAAAACGAGTCTTCCCAGTTCATTTACCGGACCAACAACCGGGACGGATATTTCAATCTGTATCTGGTGGATGTTCGCACGGGAAAGGTATTGAAAAGACTGACGGACGTGGATGCCGATGTGGAAATGCTGGGACAGGATGAAAAATCCGTTTATTATACCTCGGCAGAGGTGAGTCCGGTGGACAACCACTTGTTCAAAGTGGACTTGAAATCCGGCAAAAAGACTCGTTTGACCCAGGCGGAAGGCTGGCATAGGGTGTCGATGAGCAAGGATATGAAATATTTTGTGGACAATTACAGCAGTCTGAATGTGCCCCGGGTAATTGACCTGGTGCGGAATGACGGCAAAAAGGTCAAGGAGTTGCTGAAAGCTGAAGACCCGACGAAAGACTACAATTCCGGAGAAATCACGTTGGGCACGGTAAAGACGGCAGACGGTAAGTTCGATAACTATTATCGGCTGATTAAGCCGATGAATTTCGATGCTTCCCGGAAATATCCTGTGATTGTCTATGTGTACGGAGGACCTCATTCTCAAATGGTAAAAAATACGTGGCAGGGAGAATTGAGGCGTTGGGAAATGTATATGGCACAGCATGGCTATGTCGTGTTTGTCATGGACAACCGGGGTACTTCCAATCGGGGTGCCGAATTTGAGAAAGCTATCCACAGACAGTGCGGACAGGCGGAAATGGCGGACCAAATGGAGGGAATCCGTTTCCTGAAGTCGCTGCCTTACGTGGATGCCGACCGCATTGGGGTGCATGGCTGGAGTTACGGCGGTTTTATGACCATCTCGCTGATTACGAATCATCCGGAGGTGTTCAAGGTGGCGGTTGCCGGCGGACCGGTCATCGACTGGAAGTGGTATGAGGTGATGTACGGTGAGCGTTATATGGATTCTCCCCAGGTCAATGCCGAAGGGTATGAGAAAACCAGCCTTATTCGCAAAGCCAAGGACTTGAAAGGCAAGCTGTTGATTTGTCAGGGGGCAATCGACAACACGGTGGTGTGGGAACATAGCCTGAGTTTTATCCGGGAGTGCATCAAAAATAACGTACAGGTCGATTATTTCCCGTATCCGTGTGCGGAGCATAACGTATTCGG
>CAMWQQ010000118.1 GCA_947176455.1 uncultured Odoribacter sp.
GCAGGTACACCGGATAGATGTCCATCGGGAAAACTTTTTCGTATTGTCCGGAAACGACGAAAGCCCTGCGTTCGCCGTGATAATTGGTGTCCAGGGTGTAGCGTTTTTTCGGACAAAGGAAAGAGGGAAACAGGCGAGAAGCGGAGAACTTGTTGAAGCCCGGTGCCGCCCAGCCCAAAAATTCGTAATGGTTGCCTTCCGGAATGACCGTCAGTTGGTCGTCATAGAAGCCCAGATAGCCGTTGTTTTCAACCTTGGTTCCGGTAAGCACGTTGCCGGAAATAATACGTTGCTCGACGGCATTCTTCAATTTGCCTTCTGTCAATTCGGCAATGGAAGCGCCCAGTACGGTGCGGTAATATTGCGGTTTGCTGATTTCGGAGCCACACAGGGCAATGATCTTGCGGGCATCGAAATGGCCGCTGTTGAACAGGCGTCCGATGATGGCAACGTCCTGGATGTTGACGGTCCATACCTGCTCGCCTTTATTGACGGGATTCAGGTGATGAATCTGTACTCCTGCGTTACCGGACGGGTGAGGTCCTTTGAAATAGTTGATGTCCACGTTCTGTAGTTTCGTGAAAACAGAGGTGGAAGGGGTATCTGCCCTGAGGTTCAGATTGACCTCCTTGTTGCAAAGTTTTTTCAGGCAATCGAAACCGGTTTGCAAGTCTTTCTCTTGTCCGAACAGCACCAGGTCGTAGTCGGGTGCCAGCGGAGCAGAGTCGAAAGCGGACACGAAGATTGCTTTCGGGGTGGTCGTCGGATTGGCAATGATGTCGAAGGGACGTTGTTTAATGAACGGCCATACGCCACTGTCTAAAAGACGGTTGATGATTTCCTCCCGATTGAGGTCGCTGATTTCCGCTTTGCCGAAATCCTTGTACTGGTTTTCTGCGTCGGCTTTTACCACGACTTCTAACAATTTGCGACGTTCTCCCCGGTTGACGGCTTCAATGGTTCCGCTTACCGGTGTCGTGAATTTGATTTCGGGGTGCGCCTTGTCTACGAATAAGACATCCCCGGCTTTCACTGCGTCGCCTGCCTTGACCATTAATTTCGGAGTCAGTGCCCGGAAATCTGTCGGTTTTAACGCACAACTGGTCAGTTTGCCAGCGGGTTGCACCACTTTTTCCGCTTCTCCCTTTAATTGGATATCAAGGCCTTTTCTCAATTTGATTACCTTGGACATGTTGTTAGTGATTATTAATTTAAGTATTTATAATCAATGAATTGCATTTGTTTCCGTTTCGGATTTCAACGAAATGCCAACGCCGGAAACAGCATGTTATACTTTTCTTAAAATTAGCCTACAAATATACAAACCAATTGCGTAATTTTGTCGTTAATGGAGTGATAATTTATTGGAGATGAAAAAAAAGTTGATTTTGGTTTGCGGCGTGCTGTTCCTGACCCTTGCCATGACCGCCCAGAGCCGGATAAAAACGGTGCAATGTTATCCGGTGGGAAGGCCTTTTGCGGAGCCTATTATCGAACTGGGAAGCGGGCAACAGCTGTTTTTTGCTTTCGATGATTTGAGTTCGGAGCAGAATAGTTATACCTATAAAATTGTCCATTGCGACCCGGATTGGAAACCCTCCGGATTGAGTCCTTTCAATTATTTGAGCGGTTTTTTCAGCAATCCGCTGGAGAATTACGACTATTCGTACAATACCCAGGTGGAGTACACCCATTTTTCATTGCAGATTCCCAATAGCGAGACCGGCATCAAGATTTCGGGCAATTACCTGTTGCAGATTTTCAATGACGATCGTCCGGACAGCGCGGTCATTTCCCAACGTTTTTCCGTACTGGAAAACAAAGTTGCCATATCGGCGACGGTGGTGAACGCCACGAATCCCGCCTTGCTGAACACTTCGCAACAGTTGAATTTCTCCGTGACTTACGGCAACCTGTCGATTTATAATCCGGTGAAAGACGTGCGGGTGTATGTGACGCGGAATCAGGACCCCAATAGCCGTCGGGATTTTACGCCTGCTTTTGTCCGGCAGAATCAATTGGTGTACGGGGACGGGACAAACAACGTGTTTGACGGGTTGTCTCCGTATCGGAATTTCCAGTGCTCGAGTTTCGTCTATTATACCCAGTATGTGAAGGACGTTTTGAAAGGTCCCGACGGGATTTATCATTTTATCCTTCAGCCGGGTAGCGTGCCTCAGCGGTATGTTGCCCTTCCCGACCGGGACGGAAACTATCTGATTGAGGCGGAGAATGTGCAGAATCCGAACCTGGAGGCGGATTATGTGGTGGCGCATTTCGCTATTCTGTATCCCCGTCCCATTCCCGATGCCGAGGTGTATGTGTATGGGAAGTTTGCCGGCTGGCAATTGTTGCCGGCGTTGAAAATGACTTACGACGACAAGAACAAGGCGTATGTCGGGCAGGCGGAAGTGAAACAGGGCTATTATGATTATATGTATGCGGTGGTTCCCGGGGCGGACGGCAAGGTAGACCTGGCGACCTTGCAGAATAGTTTTTATCAGACGCCGAACCAGTATCAGATACGCTTTTATGTATATGACTATAATTTGATGTGTTTCCGTTTTGTCGGTTATCAAGAGGTGAAATCATAATGTTTTTTCTTCAGCGGACGGATTGGCACGTTATTTGCTGAAAATATAGGCGTTTAATTACACCAAAAAAGGAAATATAAAAGTTATGAAGTCATTTTTGATACTGTTTTTTTTCATATTGGGGGGAATCGGGTCCTGTGATTCCACGAGAGAGGCGGCGAAACTGAAGGATGCGAAGTGGGAATTGCAAACCCTGAATGGCGAGAAGGTGGAATTGACGGAATCCAAAGATGCGATGTTCATTCAGTTTGACATTGCGGAGAAAAGGGTGAACGGGCGTGCCGCCTGCAACCGTTTTTTCGGTCAATTTGAGCTGGACGATTTGAAACTGAAATTTTCTCCGGTGGGGGCTACGCGTATGAGTTGTCCCGATTTGCAGAAAGAGACCGAATTTTTTGAGATGCTGGAGAAGGTGGATAGTTTCAGGTTGAAAGATGACATGCTTTCCTTTTTATCCAAAGGGGAGGTCGTGGCGACCTTCAAGAAGGCGGAAGCCTGATACTGCTTTTTTTCGGACGGATTTCTATCGGCTGACTGCCGATTTTACAACATTTATTTTGCGGATGCTACGTGCGTTCCGGGTGACACTTGTCGGCTTAACCCTCGGACGGCATAAGTCGTATAATGATTAGCGATTGCCGGGAGGCGAGGTTTAATATTCATATTGTGATGTTAACCTTTGCTAATTAAGAATTTATTAATACTCACTTGGCAAATATATTGTTAGTATTGTAAACGAAAAACTGAATTCGATGAAGTAACAATTTAATCCGAACAGATATGAAAGCAACAAAGATTATTTTGCCGTTGGTGCTGGGATTGGCAGGTGGCTTGGTGGCTGTGTTTATCGCCGGAGCCTGGAAACAGGAGAAAAATATGCCGGAATTGCGTTATGAGATTGTCGGACCCGGAGTCACCCGGAACGTGGTGCATCAGACGCAGGATGCCGGAGTCGCAGGCGTTGCCGGGAGCGTGGATTTGCGGGAGGCTGCCAAAAAGGCGGTGCCTGCCGTCGTGAATGTGACTCCGGTGCAAATCGGGAAAGTGTATTACGGTTCGCCGCTTGATTTCTGGTTTGGCGGAAGCCGGGCGCAGGTGCGTGAGGAACCTATTGATATGGGCATCGGTTCGGGGGTGATTATCACTTCGGACGGTTATATCATCACGAACAATCACGTGGTCGAGAAGAGCGACAAGGTGATGGTGACGCTGAATGACAAGCGGAAATTTGAAGCGAAGCTGATAGGTACGGACCCCGATACCGACATTGCCTTGCTGAAAATCGATGCTGAAGGCTTGCAACCGGTCAGCTACGGCAATTCGGACGACGTGGTACTGGGCGAATGGGTGTTGGCGGTGGGCAACCCGTACAACCTGACTTCGACGGTCACTGCCGGTATCATCAGTGCGAAAGCGCGGGGATTGGGTGGACGGATGAGCCTGGAGTCTTTTTTGCAGACCGATGCTGCCGTGAATCCCGGTAACAGCGGAGGCGCTCTGGTGAACGCGAAAGGGGAGTTGATAGGCATCAATACCGCCATTCAGTCGCCTACGGGCAGTTACTCCGGCTATTCCTTTGCCGTTCCGGTCAATGTGGCGCGCAAGGTGGTGAGCGACTTGAAGGAATACGGGAAGGTGCAGCGGGCGGTACTGGGCATCCGCATGGGCGAGTTGACGCCGGCGGAAGCGACGCGGATGGGATTGAAGGAGTCTTCCGGCATTTATGTCGGCGAGGTGATTAAAGGTGGAGCTGCCGACAAGGCGGGCATCCGGGAAAAGGATGTCATCCAGAAAATCAACGGATATGAGGTGCTTACGGTACCGCAGTTGACGGAGCAGTTGGGGCAATATACCCCGGGCAATACGATTCAGGTCACCTTGAGCCGGAACGGGCAGGAAAAGGTGTTTGACGTCGTGTTGCAAAATACCTTCGGGGATGTTTCCGTCGACACGGATTCCGGCATCCTGGGTGCCAAGGTGGTGCCGTTGACGGAAGAGGACCGCCTCCGTTATCGCGTGAACAAAGGGGTGAAGATTCAGGAGTTGAAGAACGGCAAGCTGAAATCGGCGGGTTTGTCGGCAGGGTATGTGATTGTCAAGATAAACAATACGGTGATATATAATAGTGAAGATTTGGAAAGGGCCGTCAAGTCCGCCGGCAGCGACGGCGTTTTCGTGACTGCGGTCAGTCCCCGTGGTAGGGTCGAATATTTCGCCTTTTCGTTGCTAAATTAAAAAATGTTAATGTTGTCAGATTGTTGAAAACAACAAATTGCAGAATGAATAAAAAAGTGTACCTTTGCGCAAATGTTTGCGGTGGTATAAATAGATGGTATGAGACAACTAAAAATCACTAAATCAATTACTAACAGAGAGAGTGCATCTCTGGATAAGTATTTGCAGGAGATTGGAAAGGAAGATTTGATTACGGTCGAGGAGGAGGTGGAACTGGCGCAGAGAATCCGGAAAGGCGACCAGAAGGCTTTGGAGAAGTTGACGAGGGCGAATCTGCGGTTTGTGGTTTCTGTCGCTAAACAATATCAGAATCAAGGTTTGAGTTTGCCTGATTTGATTAACGAGGGAAATTTAGGATTGATTAAAGCTGCTGAGAAATTTGATGAAACCCGTGGATTTAAGTTCATCTCTTACGCCGTGTGGTGGATTCGCCAGTCCATTTTGCAGGCTTTGGCAGAACAGTCGCGAATTGTGCGTTTGCCTTTGAATCAGGTGGGTTCACTGAATAAAATCAACAAGGCGTTTTCTCGGTTCGAACAGGAGAACGAGCGGCGTCCGTCGCCGGAGGAACTGGCGGATTCTTTGGATTTGCCGGCAGAGAAGGTGGCGGATACCCTGAGGGTTTCGGGACGCCATATTTCCGTGGATGCACCGTTTGTGGAAGGGGAGGACAACAGTTTGTTGGATGTGCTGGTCAATGACGATTCGCCCATTGCCGACAAGACGTTAATCAACGAGTCGCTTTCCACGGAGGTGGACAGGGCTTTGTCTACGCTGACCGAGCGGGAACGCGATATCATCCGGTTATTTTTCGGTATATCCTGCCAGGAAATGACCTTGGAGGAAATCGGAGAGAAATTTGGACTGACCCGGGAGCGCGTCCGCCAAATCAAGGAAAAAGCCATTCGCCGGTTGCGGCATTCTTCCAGAAGCAAACTCTTAAAG
>CAMWQQ010000119.1 GCA_947176455.1 uncultured Odoribacter sp.
ACAAGAAAATATTGGTTGCCTTCTTCTCCCACACGGGCGAGAACTACGGCGTAGGAAACATCACCAAAGGCAATACGCACATCGTTGCCGAAATGATTGCCGAAGCGACCGGTGGACAACTTTTTGAGATTGTCCCCGAGAAAGCCTACCCGAAAACATACAATGCCTGCGTGGAAACGGCAAAGCAAGAGAAGAACGCCGGCGCCCGTCCTGCCGTGAAAGGCGATATCCGCACCGAGGACTATGACGTCATTTTCATCGGCTACCCCAACTGGTGGGGCGATATGCCGATGCCGGTCTACACTTTCCTGGAGAAGCACGACTGGGCAGGAAAGCACGTCATTCCTTTCTGCACGCATGAAGGCAGTGGCTTATCCAGCACGGAGCAATATGTTGCCAACACCTGCAAAGGCGCCACGACAAGCAAAGGTCTTGCCCTTAAAGGCACAACGGCACAGAACTCCCGCGAGCAAGCCCGGAAAGCGGTAAGCACCTGGTTGGAGAAACTGACGTATTGATTGAAAGTATTTCCTTATGAACAACGAAATCCTCTACCTTTTGCTGCCCGACTATGCCGCCCATGAAACGGTGTACCTGTCGCAAGCCATTGCCTGCGACGAACAGGCGATAAAAACCAGTCCCAAATACGTGAACAAGATCGTCGCTCCGACCTTGGAACCCGTTCGCTCCTGCAGCGGTTTCAAAACGTTGCCCGACTACTCTTTCGACACGATGCCGGACGATTATGCCGCCCTCATCCTCATCGGCGGATTTGGCTGGAGCGATACCGAAATGACTGCCCCAGTCGTTCCCATAGTCCGCCAAGCCATACAAACCGGCAAAATCGTGGGAGGCATCTGCAATGGCGCTTCTTTCCTTGCCCGGCACGGTTTTCTAAACGACATCCGGCATACCGGCAACGGCATCGAACAACTGAAACTGTGGGGTGGCGAGCATTACACCAACCAGACCATGTATGTGCATAAACAAGCCGTCAGCGATCACCGAATCGTGACAGCCAACGGCTCCGCACCTCTTGAGTTTGCCCGTGAACTGCTCCTGCTACTGGAAAACGACACGCCCGAACGCATCGAAATGTACTACCAGTTCTACAAGCAGGGATTTACAACCTTGTTCCCGGCAAACGACTAACCGCACCGGGATGTTCCCGAAAACGGGCTTTAAACGAAACCCGAAGAACATCCCGGAGACGGTCGTCCTTAAATCATCTCCATGTGGTTCTGGTCGGTCAGTTTCTCGCAATAATGACATTTCAGCACAATCGGAGAGGCATTGACCACGGCGAACTTGGTCCGTACCTTTTCGTGATTGGTGATGCACTTCGGATTCATGCACTTGACAATCCCTTCCACCTTCTCCGGCACCTTCACCATTTTTTTCTCCACCACGTCATAATCCCGGATGATATTAATCTTGGCAGACGGTGCAACCAGTGCCAGCTTGTTCACTTCGTCATCTTCCAGGAACTTGTCCCAGATTTTGATAATCGCCTTCCTGCCCAGTTTCGTACTCTTCAGATTAATTCCCAGCGTCATTGCATTCTCCACCTTCGCCAGTCCCAAAACATTAATCACGTCAAACAATTTATCGGCAGGGATATGGTCAATTACCGTCCCGTTTTCTATCGCGCTTACTTGTAATTCTTTCTTAGCCATAACAAAATCATTTTAAATGGTAAACTTTCATTTCAATCCCAAAGCCTTGCAAATAATAGCCTGACGGGCATACACCCCGTTGCGAGCCTGCTCAAAATAATAAGCCTTCGGATTCTCATCCACATCCACGTCAATCTCATTCACGCGGGGCAGCGGATGCAGGATGCGCATATTGTCCTTCGCATTGGCAAGCATCGCATTCCGCAAGATATAGACGTTCTTCACCTTTTCATACTCCAGCGGGTCGGCAAAACGTTCCCGTTGCACGCGCGTCATATACAGAATGTCCGCCTTGGCAATCACCTCGTCCAATTCAGTATGTTCGTAATACGGAATATTCAGTTCCTTCAAATGCAACTTGTAAGCCTCCGGCATTTGCAGGGACTCCGGAGCTACGAAGTGGAACGTGGGATGGAAATGGCTCATCGCCTGGAGCAGCGAGTGCACCGTACGACCGTACTTCAAGTCGCCCACCATACAGATGTCCAGGTTTTCCAGCGTTCCCTGGGTCTTGTAAATGGAATACAGGTCCAGCATCGTCTGGGAAGGGTGCTGATTGGCACCGTCTCCGGCATTCAGAATCGGATGCACAGCCACCTCGCTGGCGTAACGGGCGGCACCTTCCACCGGATGACGCATCACAATCAAATCGGCATAATTGTCCACCATCTTAATCGTATCTTTCAAGGTTTCCCCTTTCGTCACACTCGAGGAGGAAGCGTCCGTAAAACCGATGATGCGTCCGCCCAGGCGGTTGATTGCCGTTTCAAAGCTCAAACGGGTACGGGTAGACGGTTCAAAAAACAAAGAGGCAACCACTTTCCCCTCCAGCAAGCGCTGATTGGGATTCGCCTCGAACTCCGAAGCCAGTTTCAAGACTTCCAGAATCTCCTCTTTCGTGTAATCTTCAATAGATACTAAGCTGTGTGTATTCATACCATTATATTTAGTTGTAAATATTCATCCATCCCACGCACGTCAGATGACAGCAAAAAAAAACCAACAAGTCTAACGACAATGTTGGTTTTTTAAAACTTTATCAATAAATCGGTCAATCTGTCTGAAATGCTCAGTGACAGGCCCGGATTGTATCTTATGTGATTGCTCTGACTTCATATCAGATTCCAAAAGTACATAAAAAATCGAACCGACAAAAATTTTCAGCTACTTAATCACAGACCATTTTCACCACCCGGTTCACAATATCCTCTGCAACAGCCCGTTTACTCTTCAATTCGTAGTGATACCGCTCCTCGTTCCGGTCAATCATCGTCACCTTGTTCGTGTCATACCCGAAACAGGCGCCGGCATCTTTCAGACTGTTCAGCACAATCAGGTCCAGATTCTTTTTGTGCAGTTTCTGCACGGCGTTCTCCTCCTCGTCGTTGGTTTCCAAGGCAAATCCCACCAACAACTGTCCGGGCTTCTTCTGCTTTCCCAAAGCGGCGGCAATGTCCGGAGTCGGTTGCAACTCCAGTGCCAACTGTCCCCCCTCTCGTTTTATCTTCGCATCGGCTCGGCATGCAGGCGTAAAATCCGCAACGGCGGCACAGGAGACCACAATATCGCACTCCGGAGCCTGCGCCATGACCTGTTCATACATCTGTGCGGCGGACTCCACGTCAATTCGCCGAATGGCAGGATGTTCCGTTTTCAAGGTCACGGGACCCGCCACCAGGACGACTTCCGCTCCCCGGGTGGCAAACGCTTCCGCCAGGGCAAATCCCATTTTCCCCGTCGAATAATTGCCGATGAAACGCACCGGGTCGATTTTCTCATAAGTGGGACCGGCAGTCAGCAACACTTTCTTGCCGGATAATTCCCCGGACTGTGCAAAATACTGCCGGATGCAACGGACAATCTCCTCCGGTTCCGCCATGCGTCCTTTCCCCGTCAATCCGCTCGCCAGTTCCCCTTCTTCCGGCTCCACAATCCGATTTCCGTAACTCCTCAGGATTTCCAGATTATGCTGGGTAGCCGGATGCCTGTACATATCCAAATCCATGGCAGGTGCCACCATCACCGGACACTTCGCCGACAAATAGGTGGTGAGCAAAAGGTTATCGGCAACGCCGTGCGCCATTTTTCCAATCGTATTTGCCGTGGCAGGAGCAATCAGATACAAATCCGCCCAAAGTCCCATATCCACGTGCGAATGCCAATCGCCGTTCTCCGGATTATAAAACTCCACCATGACCGGATGCTTCGACAAGGTTGCCATCGTCAAAGGAGTGATAAACTGCTTTGCCAGCTCGGTCATGACCACTTTCACCTCGGCTCCCTCCTTCACCAGCAAACGCACCAAACTCGCCGCCTTATAAGCGGCAATGCTTCCGGTGACTCCGATTATAATATGTTTCCCGCGCATGAATCTAAAACTTTACTACATAAAAAAACCGCCCGAAAGCGGCTCATTTCAGTCTTTCTTGGAGACCGGCTTGTTCTCGGCGTCCGGATTACGGAAATAAACCTGTCCGTCCTCAAACTCCTGCGTCGCAATCAGTACCGGTTTCGGAATACGTTCATAGAACTTGGAGATTTCAATCTGTTCCCGATTCTCAAAAATCTCCTCCAGATTATCCGTATAGGAAGCGAACTCCTGGAGCTTGCGACTCAATTCGTCCTTCATCTCAACGGCAATCTGATTGGACCTTTTGGCAATGACAGCCACCGCCTCATAAATGTTGTTGTCCGCCTTTGCCGCCAAAACAGCCGGATTGCGGGTAATGGTATTGTTAGGCGCTTTAACTTTTTTAAAATCTACCATATCAATTATTCTTATTTTAAATTGTATTTTCCGTTTTGTCAAAACCCTTCGGATTACTCCTCAAAGTTGTACCCTTTCAGATAACGATTTATCGCCTCGTACTTCCTCTTCATATCAGCGGCATACTTGCTTTCCGGATATTCGTCCACAAAATAATAGTACTCCTCCAAGGCATTGTTGTACCGCTCCAGCTTCTTCTCCTCCACACTATTGACCGCCATTTCATATTTTGACACAAAAAGCATATACATCACCTCTTCCCGGTATTTGGAACCCGGAAAATCTTTCAAACAATTCTGCAAGCTAATCGTTGCCGCCTTGTAATATTCGCGCTGATAATAATTCCGTGCACTCAAATAAGCCTTATAAGAAAGCTTGTCCCTCATTTCATCCATGTAACCGTTGATTTTCTCCTTCCGACCGCTGTTCGGATAACGGTTCAAATACAACTGAAATTCATTCAACGCCTTTTCTGTCACCTGCTGGTCCAAACGAGGTTTGGGAGAAGCCTTGAAATCGCAAAATCCCACCATATAAAGGCACTCTTCCGCAAAGGCACTTTCCGGATAAGTCTTGATGAACTGCCGGAACAGATTGGCGGCCACCTCGTAATCTTTCAGGTTGTAGCTACAAAAAGCCCGGTAGTAGGCAATGTTCTGCGCCTTGCTCGTTCCGCTGAATACCGTCCGGATGCCATCCAGCAGATTCTGGGCACGCTGGTAATCGCCTTGGTTGTAATATTCGATTGCCTTTTTATAAATCAGCTGATAGTCCTCGCTCTTCAACAGCTTCTGATACTCCCCGCAAGAAGCCAGCAGAACAATCACCCATATAAAAAGTAAAATTTTTTTCATTCAATCATGCTTTTGTCATCTCCCTTATCCGCTCCGGCATCGCTCCTCGTTCCGCCAAAAGGCTTTTTTACATCGTGCAAAGATAGATGAAAAAAGTAAAAACGGAAAGCATCCATTAAAAACTTTTGCCTCAACTCCATTTTTCCTAAGTACTTATACCTAATCTGCCAACTTTTAGCGGTTTCATTTTTACTTTTTTACCTTAATTTATTACTTTTGTCTGGTAAATTAGCATCTACAAATTTTCAAAATACGATTGACGTGGACATTTTTGAAAGAGTAAAAAAACAAAGAGGTAACATCGGCCAGTATGCCAAAGAAGCACACGGCTATTTTGCATTCCCCAAATTGGAGGGAGAAATCGGTCCCCGGATGATGTTCCGTGGCAAAGAAGTGTTAAACTGGAGTTTGAACAACTACATCGGTCTGGCAAACGACCCGGAGGTTCGCAAAGCTGACGC
>CAMWQQ010000120.1 GCA_947176455.1 uncultured Odoribacter sp.
CAACCGTGCGAAATTCTGGTCGAGGTCGGTCAATCCGATTTCCGCGTCCACCATAAACAGGATGACATCGGCTTCGTCCATGGCAAGAAGCACCTGTTTGTTGATTTCTTCCTCGAATATGTCATCGCTGTTGCATACATATCCGCCGGTATCTATGACGGAAAACTCTTTCCCGTTCCAATGCGATTTCCCGTAATTCCGGTCGCGCGTCACGCCGCTTTCTTCGTTGACAATGGCTTTCCGGCCACCGATTAGCCGGTTGAAAAGCGTCGATTTCCCTACGTTCGGTCTTCCTACGATTGCTACTATGTTGCTCATAATGATTTAAAAGGCAGGCTTGAATCACTCATTTCGTTTGCCTGCTTGTTATTGGTTTGCGTATCCGAAATTTTTTAATTCACTCTCTTTGTTCCGCCAGTCTTTCAGCACTTTGACATACAGGTTCAGGAATACTTTTTTCCCGAAGAACGCTTCGATGTCCATGCGTGCCTGTATGCCCACCTTTTTCAGGGCTTCTCCCTGGCTTCCGATGAGGATGCCTTTTTGTGAGGAACGTTCGACGTAGATGACTGCCATGATGTTGATGCGTTTGGCGTCTTCTTTGAATTCTTCCACTTCCACTTCCACGGAGTAGGGGACTTCCTTGTCGTAATTCAATAGAATCTTTTCCCGGATGATTTCATTGACAAAGAAACGTGCCGGAAGGTCGGTCAGTTCGTCTTTCGAGAAAAAGGGTTCACCTTCGGGCAACAATTCGATGATGCGTTTCAACAAATTGTCGACATTGAAATTCTCCGTGGCAGACAAAGGGAATATTTCCGCCTTCGGGATGAGTTCTTTCCATTTGTCGAACTGGGTTTCCAGTTTCTCTTGCGTCGTGCGGTCGATTTTGTTGATGACCAGCAATACCGGTGTCTTGGATTTGTTGACTTTTTCGATGAAGTCCAGGTTTTTGTCAGGATTTTCGACGACGTCGGTCACATACAGGATGATGTCTGCGTCCACCAGTGCCGATTTGGAAAATTCCAGCATGTATTCCTGCATCTTGTAGGAAGGTTTCACCACTCCGGGCGTATCTGAAAATACAATCTGGTAGTCGTCCGTGTTGACGATGCCTTTGATGCGATGACGCGTGGTCTGGGATTTCGACGTGATAATCGAAATCTTTTCCCCGACCAACCGGTTCATCAGGGTGGATTTCCCTACGTTCGGGTTTCCTACGATGTTAACGAATCCTGCTTTGTGCATAACTGTCAGTTTTGATGGTCGTTGGCGTGCAACGACCGCTTGGCGGGGACAAAGATAGTGTTTTATACTGAATTTTTATATACGGGAGCAAAACAACAAGAACCACGTGTTCCAGTTGTCGCTGGGATGCTGTTTGAATAATCTGTTTTGGAAATAAAACATTTTCATCAAATTAGCTATTGAAATTTTGTGAGTAGTAAATTATTTGCTATCTTTGTATCACAAAGGGTAGTTTCCCCTTGAAAGAAATACTTCGAGTGCGCAAGCAACGATTTTAGGGATCGGTTTTGCCCGGTCGGAAAGAGCAGTCGAAAGACCGCTCTTTTTTATTTAATGCGGAATTATTTTCTGTCCCAACAATATCCATTGTTTTGAAAAAGAAATAGTTTTTATGGGACTGTTTGAGGTGATAAATATATTACCTATATTTGTGGTAATTCTAAAATGATAACGGTATGCCTGTCCTTTTTATATTCTTTGGTCTGCGTTTTATGTTTTTTTCCAATGACCATGAACCGATTCACATACATGTGGTAAAAGGTAAAGGAAACGTAAAAGAGAATGCCAAATATTCAATATTGCCTGAAATAAAATTAATGGAAAATAATGGACTGCAACCCAGTGAATTGAAATTGGCAGAAGCGATTATTGAGGAAAATGCAGAGATTATCGTGGAAAAATGGAATGAGTATTTCAATAAATAGCAGGTTATGGAAGTAGAGGTTGTCAAAGTGTGGGTAGATGATGCTTATGTAAATATAGAGACCCGTGATGGTCGGGTAATGTCGGAAAAGATAGCGGACTATTATAGGCTTCGTTGTGCTACGCCGGAGCAAAGGCAGCACTTTGAATATGACAATATGGGTATTCATTGGTCTGAATTGGATGAAGATTTGAGTTATGAAGGCTTTTTCCAATCCAAAGAAGCGGATTCTCTGCCGGAGTTATACGCCTTTTTCAAATCCTATCCGGAAATCAATGTTTCCAAGTTAGCCCGTCGAATGGGAATCAGTCAAAGTTTAATGGCGAGCTATGTCTGTGGTGTCAAGAAACCTTCCGCAGAACGTCTAAAAGAAATAGAAACCGCTGTTCGTGCTCTTGGGCAAGAATTGTCGTCTGCTTCTTTGAATATTCATTAAAAACTATGACCCAGTTAAAAGCAAATAAATTAGATGCTTATGGTTTTTAAAGTTATTTATAGTTTTATATTGCTTGGAATCTTATTGAGTATTGAATCATGTTATTTCTTCCGAAGGTCATTGAATGATACTGATGTTGAGCATTCTTGGTTAATTGTCAATCGGTCGGAGCAAGATATAATCTTCAAGGTTTATGCCCCTTCTTATTTGAACGTTGGGGATATTAAGCGGGATAGTATATGGCTTATGAAAAATACAATCATTGCTATGGGTGTTGAACCTTTTGAATATTTGACAGCTTGCATTGATTCTGTTGGCGTTTATGCTCTTGACGGTAAAACGTTAAAAGTGTGGCATGCGTCTGAACAAAACGAAGATAAGCGCCCGTTTTTTTACGAACCTTTCTGGCAAAAGCGTGAATGGGAAGAGAAAGGATGCGGTTTTATCAATTATGAATGGACATTTGAATTGCTTCCGGAAGATATCGGAATCAAAGGACAAGATGAACCCTAAAAGCTAGACAATAACTTTTAGGGTTCACTTTAAAACAATTCAGTTTTTTCATGCTGAAAGGCTATGGAATATATGCCCGAAACATTCTTTTTATGGTCATATAACCTTACAAACTTTATAACCTTACAAACTTTACAAACTTTCTGACTTATTCCTTTTTCAGCAGGTCGCGGATTTCGGTGAGCAGTTGTTCTTCCTTGGTGGGAGCGGGGAGGGGTGCCGGCTGGGCGGCTTCTTTTTTCTTCAACTTGTTGATGAGTTTGACGAAGAGGAAGATAGAGAAAGCGACAATCAGAAAGTCCAAAGCCGTGTCGATGAAATTCCCGTAGTTGATGCTTACCGCTTCCGTCACTTGTCCGGTGGTGGCATCCGTGTGGGCATGTTTCAGTACGATTTTCAACTGTTCAAATTTCACTCCTCCGATCAGCAAGCCAATGGGGGGCATGATGATGTCGCTGACCAGGGAAGAGATGATTTTGCCGAAAGCCCCTCCGATGATGATACCGATAGCCATGTCGACGACGTTACCTCGCATGGCAAAAGTCTTGAATTCTTTGATAAAGCTCATATTCTTGATTTTGATAGTTGATGATTCGGGGTTATTCCGGTACGATGCGGACGTGCTGTCCCTCCCGGATAGAGGCAAGTCCTGCCGTGACGATGACATCGTGGCTGGCCAGTCCGGATGCTGCCAGGATGTGTCCGCCCAGCCGGCGGGTTTGAATCTCATGCCGGTGGACCGTCGAACCGGGGGATTTGACGACCCAGACGTATTCTTTGCCGTCGATGCTTTGGAGCGCGGAAGCCGGGATGATGAACTTGTCGGCAATCATGTTGTCGAGTTCCCAGCTCACTTTGCAGGAAAAGCCCGGAAAAACGTTTTTCCGGAAGGGGGCGAATTGTTCGTCGGTGATTTTCAGGATGACGGGGATGCCCGACCCGTTGGACGCGTCGACGTACTCTTTGATGTCTGCGCTGAACAGTCTGCCCTGCTGGCTGTCGAACTCCACGAAAATTTTCCGGGGCAGGTGCAACAGCCGGGTTCCGGTTTCCGGCAGGGTAAAGTGGATTTCGATGTCCTCCGGGTTCACTAATTTTACAATGGCTTGTCCGGCTTGAACCTCTTCAAAGTTGTCAGCGTATTTTTGTTCGATAAAACCGCTGAACGGTGCTTTTAACGTGGTGTACTCCAGGGTGCGGTGCGCGATGTTCAGGGCTGACGTCGCCCGGACGTAGTCGGCTTCTGCGATTTCCAGATTCTGAACGGCTATGGCATTTGCCTCCAAAAGGCGCTTGTTGCGCTCGTAAATGGATTGGGAGGTTTGGTAATTGCTCCGTGCCGTTTCGTATTGCAATTGGTAGTCGAGGGGCTTGATTCGGGCGATAATCTGACCCTTTTGGATTTTTTCGCCCGTCTGCACGTTCATTTCTTCGAGGGTTCCCGGCAGTTTGAAAGCCAGAACGCTGAATTCCGTCGCTTCGACAATTCCCGTGTACGAGCGGGTGATGCTACCCAATGCCTCCACCTTGATGACTTTGACCGGACGGGGGAATGCGGGGGTGATTTCTCCCGTTTCCTGCTTTCCGCAGGCAAAAAGGAACAGGAGTGTTATCGTGGCGTAACCGGCGATTCGGTACATGGCTGAATAGATTAAGGATTTCTCCTTTTTACGGAGCGCATGTACCGATGTTGCATTTTAGTATTTGAAACTGCTGCCTCCGAGAAATTCCCGGATGATAGAGGTCGGGGGAATTTCTTGTGTCGGAACGGTCCGGATATACGAAAAGAATTTCAGCAGGCGCAGGGCTTTGGAATGTTCGGGATATTGTTGGGCAACTTCCTGCAACAACGGTTCCGCCTGCGGTTTTAAGGCACCCAGCTCGTAAATCAGTGCGGAATTGAACATGGCGTCGGCTTCTTCCTGATAGGGGACGATGTGCTTTTGTTCGCCTCGCAGGACGCTTTCCCAGCGTTTCAGGGTTTCCAGCGCGGAATAGTTGCGGTATTTGTAATCGCGGACCATTCGGCGAATCAGCCTGTTGTCGGCAGGGTTGATGAGGTTGTGATTGTCAATGGAAATGGACGTGAGGGCGGATACGAATATCTTGAACAGGGATTCGGGAGGGAGCAGACGGGTTAATTGGGGATTCAGCCCGTGAATGCCTTCCACGATAATCACGTTGTTTTTCAACATCCGGATTTTCTCTCCGTCATAGTACCTTTGTCCGGTTTCAAACGAGAATTTCGGAATTTCGACCTCTTCGCCCTGCATCAGCCGTTGCATATTGTCGCTGAACGTGGCAATGTCCAGTGCGTCGAGGGATTCGTAGTCGTATTCGCCTTTTTCGTCCCGGGGCGTGTCTTCCCGGTTCACGAAATAGTTGTCCAACGACAGATTGATGGGTTTTATGCCATTCACCAGCAATTGGACGGCAAGTCTTTTCCCGAAGGTGGTCTTGCCGGATGAGGACGGTCCGGCTATCAGGATGACTTTGATTTTTTTCTGGCGTGCCTTGATTTTGTCCGCTATCTGGGAGATTTTTTTCTCGTGCAGCGCCTCGCTGATTTTTATGATAGAACCTGCGGCTTTGTTGCCTACAATCTGGTTGAATTGTCCAATGTCCGAGACTTCCAGAATTTTCCCCCAGCGTTTATTTTCATTGAAAATCTGGAACAGCTTGTCTTGCGGAATCACCTTGAGCAATCGTTCGGGACAGGTTCTGTCGGGCAACACCAACAGCATGCCGTCCTTGTAGGGGATGAGGTCGAATACCCGGAGGCAACCTGTGGAGGGTGCCAGCGTGCCGTAAAAATAATCGGAAAGATTACCTATGTGAT
>CAMWQQ010000121.1 GCA_947176455.1 uncultured Odoribacter sp.
CGTATCCGACCAAATCGGCACCCCGACTTATGCCGGGGATTTGGCGAAAGCCATCGTGTCCATTATGGACAATGACAACCGGGCGGATTACGAAGGCATCTATCATTTCAGCAATGAAGGCGTCTGCTCCTGGTTCGATTTTGCCGAAGAAATCGTGAGGCTTGGAAAAAAAACGTGCAAGGTGTTACCGGTGACTACGGCGGAATATCCTACCAAGACAAAGCGTCCGGCTTATTCGGTATTGGATAAGACGAAGATTAAACGTACATTTGACTTGGAAATTCCGGATTGGAAGGAGGCTTTGGGGAGAATGATGAAAGAGGTGCGGGAATAGGGGCATGAGGGACAACGTGGTGAATTGTCAGTAAAAAGAAATATAAAGGAATGATTACAGTATCGGATTTAGAGATTCAATTTGGAAAGAAAACTTTGTTTCAGGATGTTAACCTGAAATTCACACCGGGGAATTGCTACGGTGTCATCGGGGCGAATGGTGCCGGGAAGTCTACTTTTTTAAGGCTTCTGAGCGGTGACCTGGAGCCGACGCGGGGAAGCGTCATGTTTGGTCCCGGCGAACGTTTGTCCGTGTTGAAGCAGGACCACTTTGCGTATGACGAATGTACGGTGCTGGATACGGTGTTGCAGGGGCATCTGAAGCTGTGGGAAGTGATTCAGGAGAAGAATGCCATTTACATGAAGGAGGATTTCTCGGACGAGGACGGCATCCGTGTGGCGGAACTGGAGGAGCAATTTGCCGGAATGGACGGTTGGAATGCCGAGAGTGATGCCGCCAATTTGTTGAGCGGACTTGGCATCAAGGAAGATTTGCATTACAGTCTGATGAAGGACTTGAGCGGTAAGCAGAAAGTGCGGGTATTGCTGGCTCAGGCTCTGTTTGGCAAGCCGGACAACTTGCTGTTGGACGAGCCGACGAACGACCTCGACCTGGAAACCGTGATGTGGCTGGAAAATTATCTGGCGGATTATGAGAATACGGTGCTGGTGGTTTCGCACGACCGGCATTTCCTGGACGCTGTCAGCACGCATTCCGTGGATATCGATTACGGCAAGATTACGCTGTTTGCCGGAAACTATAGCTTCTGGTACGAATCCAGCCAATTGGCTTTGCGTCAGGCTCAGGCGAAGAACAAGAAAGCCGAGGAGAAGCGGAAGGAGTTGCAGGAGTTTATTTCTCGGTTCAGTGCCAATGTGGCAAAATCCAAGCAGACGACCAGTCGCAAGAAGATGTTGGAAAAGCTGAATATCGAAGAGATTATGCCTTCCACCCGCAAATATCCGGGGATTATTTTCACGCCTGAACGGGAAGTGGGAAATAAGATTCTGGAAGTGCGCAATCTGAGCAAGACGGTGGACGGGGAGTGTTTGTTCAAGGATGTGGAGTTTGCCGTGGAGAAGGATGACAAGATTGCTTTCTTGTCCCGTGACCCCCGTGCCATGACGGCTCTGTTGGAAATCATCACCGGAAACGAGAAACCGGATACGGGTGATTTTACCTGGGGAGTAACGGTGACGACCGCTTATCTGCCTTTGGACAATTCCGCTTATTTTGATACGGATATGAAGCTGATAGACTGGTTGGGACAATATTCAACGGATACCAGTGAGACTTTTTTGCGCGGATTTTTGGGCAAGATGCTTTTCTCGGGAGAGGACATATACAAGCGTGTGAAGGTGTTGTCCGGAGGGGAGAAGATGCGTTGCATGATTGCCCGGATGATGTTGAACAACGCCAATGTGTTGATTTTGGATTCTCCTGCCAACCATTTGGACCTGGAATCCATACAGGCATTCAACAATACCTTGATGTCGTTCAAGGGCATCGTGTTGATGAATTCGCACGACCATGAGTTTATCCAGACGGTCTGCAACCGGATTATCGAACTGACGCCCAACGGTATTATCGACAAACGAATGGATTTTGACGATTACATCACCCATGAAGGCATCAAGGAGCAATTGGAGAAAATGTACAAGTAATGTTTATTAATGAAAAGGTGTATGAAAGTAAGTAATTTGATTTGGGGCTTGCTGTTGGTGCTGACCGGATGTCAATCCACGCAGTTCAACGAGTATGTGGTGATTGCCGGCAAGGGTGTGGCAACGGATTCCCTTTGGAATGAGGTGGTGACCGCTTTGGTCAAGAAACATCAGGCAGTGGTGGTGACTTATCAGGAGAATATGGAAGAGGTGTTGCCGGCGTTGCGGCAATATCGTCCCCGGTATGTCGCTGTTGTGGAGAAACCGGAGACGTTGGACCGGGATTACGTGATTCGTTTGAATCAGTTGAGCCGTCGGGTGGATGACGATATTTATGCGGATTTCTTGTGGGGTATCATTACGGGATACGATGCGCAGGCGGCGATGAAAATGGTGGACAACAGCACGGAACCGCTGGTGATCAAGGATGCCGTGGCCACGATTATGGAGTTGCACAGTGGCAAATGGTTTGACCGGTATGCCTGGATAGACGACCATACCCAAGGCTTGTGGGGAGAAAAGAAATCCAAGGAGGAGTCGATTGTCACTTATCAGTTGCCGATGAAATCGCTCAAGATGAAGGTACGGATGCCTGACGGCAAGATAAAGGAGGTGATGATGGACAGAGTGAATCCGGTGGATGAAATGCAGACTTTCTATCGGATTTATGAGCAGTACAATCCGGATTTGGTGGTAACGGCCGCCCATGCAACGGAAAGAAACCTGGAGATGCCTTTCTCTTTGGGAAACATCAAGCCCAAGAACGGGACTTTGTATATGGATTTCCCTGGCAATCCGCAGGATTTGAAGGAAAGTGGCAAGAGAAAAGTATATCTGCCCATTGGAAACTGTTTGATTGCCAATGTCAACAACACCAAGGAAAGTATGGCGATTGCTTGGATGAACAGCGGAAATGCGGCGACAATGGTCGGTTATGTAGTGACCACCTGGTACGGTCGGAACGGCTGGGGTGGACTGAAATACTTCTTGACCACTCCGGGACGATATACCACGGCGGAGGCTTTTTATCTGAATCAGCAGGATATGATGTATCAGTTGAATGCCTGGAGTCCGAAGTTAGCAACCTTGGAGTTCCCGTTTGACGTGGAAGACAGATTTACTTCCGGTGCGCAGGTGATACAGGATTCCACCGGAATAAAGGCGAATATGCATCATCTGGGATTCTTGCACGACCGGGATGTGCTTGCCTATTATGGTGACCCGAAATGGAACGTGCGTTTGCAGGAAATTCCGGAAGAAAACGATTTTACCGTTTCTTCTGAAATCAAAGGAAACAAGTGCATCGTAACCATTACCACCAAGGAAAATTTCAACTTGGAACGTATGCGAGGGGACCATTTTAAAGAGGAACACGTATTGGATTTGCCCTTCAGCTATTTCTTCCCGCAACGTCTAAACAATCCTCGTCTGGCTGACGGACAGAAGTGGCAGGCGGCGGTGGATGAAAACTTCCTGTTGGTGTACAATGCGGATTTTGAACCGGGAAAGACCTATACGGTGGAATTGGATATCGATTGAGTTTCCCGTTTATTGAAAATAAAAACTGGTGTATCGGTGACCGACAAGTGTTGGCATTGTCATACACCAGTTTTTGTTTTCATCTGTCTTTTTGTCACTTTCCCGGCTCTGGCATAACAATTGCATGATGGTAGGCGTAGAATTTGAAGTTAATCATTAAAAATACATACTATGACAACTGGAAAAATAGGGGTTTCAACACAGAATTTGTTTCCCATTATCAAGAAGTTTCTTTATTCCGACCATGAAATATTCCTTCGTGAGATTGTTTCCAATGCGGTGGATGCCACGCAGAAATTGAAAGTGCTGGCATCGTCCGGGGAGTTCAAGGGAGATGCTTCCGGTCTTCGGGTACGGGTGAAGGCTGACAAAGAGGCAGGAACGTTGACGGTTTCCGACAGCGGTATCGGTATGACCCGGGAGGAAGTGGAAAAATACATCAATCAGATAGCCTTTTCGGGTGCCGAGGAGTTTTTGGAGAAGCACAAGGATGATGCGGCGACGATTATCGGACATTTCGGTCTGGGATTCTATTCGGCTTTTATGGTGAGCGACAAGGTGGAGATTGTGACGAAATCTTACAAAGAAGGGGCGCAGGCTGTCAAATGGACCGGAGAAGGGGATACGGAATATACGCTGGAGGATGTGGAAAAGGAGGAGAGAGGTACGGACATCATCATGTACATCAATGCCGAGGAGAAGGATTTTCTGGAAGAAAATAAACTCCAGGAGCTGTTGACCAAATACTGCAAGTTCTTGCCGATAGAGATTGCTTTTGGCAAGAAAAAGGAATGGAAAGACGGCAAGCAGGTGGAAACGGATGAAGACAACATCATCAATGACACGAATCCTTTGTGGACTCGCAAGCCGTCCGAATTGAAAGAGGAAAACTATCAGAAATTTTACCGGGAATTGTATCCGATGTCCATGTCGGACCCGTTGTTCCATATCCACTTGAATGTGGACTATCCGTTTAATCTGACCGGTATTTTGTATTTCCCGAAAATAGACAACAAATTCGAGATTCAGAAGAATAAAATCCAGTTGTACAGCAATCAGGTGTATGTGTCCGACTCAGTGGAAGGCATCGTGCCCGAATACCTGACTCTGTTGCACGGGGTCATCGATTCGCCGGATATTCCACTGAACGTGTCCCGTTCTTATTTGCAAAGCGACCGGAATGTGAAAAAGATTTCCAATCACATCACCAAGAAGGTGGCGGACAGCCTGACGGACATTTTTAAAAATAGCCGGGAGGATTACGAGAAGAAATGGGATGATTTGAAAGTGTTCATCCAATATGGAATGCTGACGGATGAAAAGTTTGCCGAACGTGCCAATCAGATTGTCCTCTTGAAAAGTACCGACGGCAAGTATTTTACGTTGGAAGAATATGAGAATCTGGTAAAAACGAACCAGACCGACAAGGATAACAATCTGGTTTATTTGTATGCCACCGATGCCCAGGAACAATATACCTATATTCAGGCGGCAAAGGACAAGGGGTATGACGTTCTGATTATGGACGGACAGCTGGATACCCATTTCATCAATTATGTGGAACAGAAAAATACCAATCATAAATTCTTGCGTGTCGACTCGGATGTCATTGACAAGCTGATTCCGAAAGAAGAGACGAAAGGGACTTCGTGGAGCGAGGCGGAACAGGAGGATATGCGGGACGTGTTTAACGCGCAGTTGCCGAAGGAGGGCGGTATGTATCTGGTGAATTTTGAAGCCTTGGGCGAAAGTGCGGAGCCGGTCGTGATTACCCGTTCGGAATTTATGCGCCGGATGAAAGAAATGGCGGCCATGAATCCGGGTATGGGTTTCTACGGGGCAATGGACGATCAGTTTACCCTGGTGGTCAATACGGACCACAAATTGGTGAAAGGGATTTTGGCGGACGAGCAGAAAGAGATGACTGCCAAAATAGAGCCGATTGATGCTGAAATCAAGGCAAATGAGGAGAAACGGGCGGAAATCGACGCACTGAACAAGGACAAGAAAGACGAAGAGATTCCCCAGGTGGACAAGGACCGGAAGAAAGAGTATTCGGACAAGGTCGATGCATTGAGAAAACAAAAGCAGGAGTTGTTGCAGGAGTATGGCAAGGGCAACAAGATTGTCGGTCAGCTGATAGACCTTGCTTTGTTGGCAAACGGTTTGCTGAAAGGGGAAGCCTTGAACAA
>CAMWQQ010000122.1 GCA_947176455.1 uncultured Odoribacter sp.
GTAGACCGAAGCGATTTCCGATTCGTCCTCACACCGGTCGCCGGAATCCACCATACGCTGGATGCCGGTTCCGTAGCCACCGTTCGCTCCGCCGAATACGCGGAAGAAAGCCATTTCCCGCGCCTCTTTCGGTGACAACCCCTTTTCGGTCAGCGCCTTTTCCGCCTCGACCACGCCTGCCGCCACCTGATTTTCAAAGCGGTCGTCCTTCGCCGCTGCCGCCATTTCAACGGCACGGTTAATCAGGAACAGCCGGGAAGCCGCCAGGTCTCGCAACTGACCGGAGGTCTGCACCACCACGTCAATGCGCGGACGTCCCAGTTCCGCCGAGGGTATCAGCTTCAAGTCGCTCACCCGCCCGAAGGCATCGCGCACGGGTTCCACGCCCAGCATATAAAGCACTTGAGCAATCGTCGCTCCGCCCGTCTCGATAAATTCGCCGGACCAAAGGGTATAGCTTACTTTCTGGGGATATTCGCCGTCGTGGCGCTTGCGATACATATCTATCGTACTCTTCGCCAATTGCACGCCTTTCTCCCAAGCCGCCTCGGTGGGCGTTTCCTCGGCGTTCACGGCAAACATATTGCGTCCCGTAGGCAATGTGTTCGGGTTGACAATCGGGTCACCACCGGGCGAAGGTGCCGTGTAGCCACCATTCAGCGCATTCATCATAGAAGCCAGCTCGTTCTCGGGACTGCCCAGCAGTTGTTGACGGTAGTTCCGGATGTTCCGCACGGTTCTTTCCACTTCGGAAATCGCCAGTGCGAAGTCGATTTCCTCTTTCGTATATTCTTTTTTATGTCCTGCCATAGCGGACATCATCGCAGACATACCTCCGCCACGTTGGTTTTCCGGTTGGCGGGCTTCCGGTTTTTTACCTTTCATCGCCACTTCCATTCGCTTCAACGCCTCCGGATTGGCACCCATTTTCTTCGCCATTGCCAATGCCACCGACGGGTTTGTTTCGCCGTCCTTTTCTTTTGTCTTCGCTTGCATAGCGACAGGCATTTTCGGTTGTTCCTTTCGGGGTGCGTTGTCCTCCTGCATTGCCAGCATCATCGCCAACATTCCTTTGGGGGCATTGCGTTCGGCAACGATTTCCCGCGCCTTTGCCAGTTCCGTGGCGGTAATGCCGGCAATCCGGCAAATTTGTGCGTCCGTAACAGGCGCTGACTGCTTCAACTGCTGTCCCACCAACTCACGGGCAGGATTCAAGTAGCGCTGTGCGAACAACGATTTGTGTTTCAGCAAGCGTTCGCCCGCCTTGCCACGCTGTTTGTCAAGCGTCAACAGACTGTAAGCTATCGGTTCCGTCGCCATAGAGTAAACGGACGAGGTAATTCGCTCCGGTTCGTAGGGCACGCCCATTGTGTACAACTGTCCGGTAATCTTTTCCGCCGCCAGTTCCTCCGCAAAGTTCTCGATGCGCAGGATGTCCTCCTCCGTATAAGGCACGGTCAGCACGCTGTCCAGTCCCAGTTCGCAGTGGATGCCCAGCTTCACCGTCGCCTCCTTGACCGCCAGCGACGCCTTTTCCAAGGCAGTGGCATTCACGCCTTCTTCCGCGCCCAAGCGGGTGTTGTAGACTTTCACCTTTTCCATAAGGTCGCGGTAAACGCCCCGCACACTACTCTCCAAGAAAGGTGGTGTCAGGTAGGACTGCAGACCAGCATAGGAGCGACGTTTGGCAATCATACCTTCTCCCACGTTGCCAATGGAGTAGATGTAGAAATGAGGCACAGCGCCCACCAGACGGTCAGACCAGTCGTTACTGCTCAGCGCCACCTGTTTCCGGGGCGTGAACTCCAGACTTCCGTGCGTTCCGAAATGAATCAGGGCATCCGCCTTAAAGCCGTGCTGCATCCACAGGTAGGAGGCGATGTAGGTGTGTGGAGGAGCCATATTCGTGCCGTGCACCACCTGGAAAGAGTTATCGCCTGCTCCGGCGGCATTCTGTGGCATCAACACCACGTTCCCGAATTGCAGGCGCGCCACGCCCAGCCGTCCGTCAGGCGTCACCATATAGCTACCGGGGAACTCTCCGTTGACTGACACCACTTCCGCGTATTTCTCCGGCCGTAACGATACCTTCACCCAGCCCTCGTACTGCTCTTTCGTAATCAGTTCCGGATGACCGCTTTTCATAAATTCGTCGAAAGCCCCTTCGGCATAGGTGCCGAAAACGGCGCCCTGCGACATAATCATCTTTTCCAGTCCCTTGTAGTCGGCAGGCAGTCCGTCCACGCGGTAGCCCTCCGCCTTCATCCTGCGCAACAGGTTGTAGAGCGAGGGAGCCACTTCCATACCACCCGCCGTCATCGCGTTCTGTCCGGGACCCTTGTAGTAATAGATTGCCACCCGCTTTTCGCTATTGGGTTTCTTTTTCAGGTTCAGGTAGTTGTTCACGTTCCGCACGAAAGTTTCCAGCCGTTCCGGCACAGCAAACGAGTGTCGCAACCCCTCTTTGTCCTTGTATTGCGCAAAGAGGGCAACCGTACGGACGGCGCCGTCGATTTCGGGCGTCACCACGCTTTGCGACAGGAATCCGCCCGACATTCCCATCGGGTCCGCCTCCCATTCCTCCACGAGGCTGTTGACCGTCAGTGGCGAGAAGAGCAGGATGTTTTTCCTTTTCAGAAATTCCACCATTCGGTCGCCCATACGTCCGTGCGCCATATTGATGACGGCATCGGGATTGATTTCTTCCAGAAAGCCCATAATTTTCCGCAGGGAGGAGACCGGATAAACGTTGTAGCCCTCCGCCTCCAATGCCGCAATCAACCCGGTGGCATCCGCCATTTGTCCGGTCACCGCGATGCGACGCGCGCCTTCCTTGTATAGTCCGTTTTCTTTCAAAAACCGCTCGTATTCCGCTACCGTCGTGAACTCTGCTTCTTCATCAGGGCGTTGCACATCCACGTGATACAGGATGTCGGAAGCCCGCTCCACCGGTTCGCCGACTTCGGGCGTGTGCCCTATCTTGCCGTCTATCTCCTTGCGGATATAATTCAGCAGGTTCCGGTAATTCTTCCGTCCTCCTCCGCCGAGATAAGCTGCCAGCCGGGCGACGTGCAGGGAATCCGTGCTGCAAATGTTGTTGGCGGGATTCGTCGCCATAGTGGTATAGACCGGCACTCCGCGTTCAGCGGCGCGCCGTATCTGCTCGCGCTGTTCGGCAACGATGCTCAGTCCCATACCGTTCACGAACACCATATCATACCCCGTCAGTTTGTCCAGTTCGTCCGTCCCCACCTCGTACACCTTCACCTTGGGGTTGTCGTTCGCCTTGGCGATGCTTCCCATAGAAATGGTCTGGAAGTTCACGAATGCCACCCGCGTCACGCCGAACCAGGTGTTGTATATCCATACGCCCAACAACACCGCCACGAGCACGACCGCAATCAATAGTCTCTCCTTTTTCATATTTATTCGTTTAAAGTTTCAACAAATCCGCCAGGTTGATACCCAACGTGCCCACCACCTCGATGCCCCGCTGCGGAATGACCGAGGAGTCGGTAGCTGCGTTCTTCGCCTTGAAATTCATCAGGTTGTTCAGTCCCAGCGCCAACCGGAATCCGCGGGGAAACCGCGCTCCCAGGTTGAGGTCCAAGGAAGCATAAGCATAGTAGGGCGTCAGCACGTAATTGCCGTCGTCGTCCTTGTTCCACACGTCCACTTTCGACAGCCAACGACCGTTCAGCGCCGCCGAGGTTCTCACCTTGCCCACCTGTCGCGCATAATTCGCCGTAAAGGTCAGGCTGTGGGGACGGAACACGGAGGTGTTATACCCTTCCCTGTCGGCGTGGGTGTTCACGTAGGAGTAGGAGGCGTTCAGTGTAAATCCGCCGTCCAGTCGCACCTGTCCCATAACGTCCACGCCGGTTTTCCGGCTGCTCTCGTGGTTGTAATACTTTTGCGCCAGCGTGCCGTCTTCCTCCTCGTATGTTCCCAGGTAAATCTCGTTCCGGTATTTCGTGTAATAGCCCGACACCGAGCCATTGAACACGCCTTTCGTGTATTCCACGGAGAGCGTCCCCTGGTGGCTCTCCTCGGGTTTCAAATCCTCGTTGCCGTAAATCATAAAGCCGAAGCCACCCATCGGGTAGGCGGAGTGCAATTCTTTCAGCGTCGGCAGACGGAAGCCCATACCGTAGCCACCACGCAGCGACAGCCCCGCCCGGCGATACATCAGCGAAATGTTGGGGCTGGGGTGGAAGCCGTAATGAGAATGGCAGTCGGAACGCACGCCTGCAACCAGACTGAACGCTTCGCTCGCCTTCCATTCCTCCTGCACGTACAACACGTAATTTTGTTGTGTATAGTCCAATAATGAATTGTCATCAAACCAATAATGGTGCATTTTTTGCGTGTTCACTTCCACGCCCGCCGTCAGCGTATGACGCTCCGCTGGTTTGCCGGAATAATTCAAACGTACCGTATTTGTAAGGTCTTGCATTGTTTTCCGGTCGGGAAAACCGTCCGAATATACCTCTTTCTTCACGTAATTATCCAACATATAGGAAAATGTCAGCAAATGATTTTCACCCAATAAATAATTCAACTTTGGATTAATTGTCAGCGTGGAAAAACGGTCCTGTATCCCGTCCAACTCGTAAGGATTCTGCAAGTTGTTGCGGTAGTACCCCACGGACATTTCCGCTTTCAGCGCATCCGTGAACGAGTAGCCGAGACGCTCGTTGAGCGACCACACGTCGTAGCCCAGCACCACGGACGAACCCCGCGCGGAGGTGTCCTGCCAGACGGAATCCCGCCCGTGTACCTCCTGCACCAGCCCCTCCTGGTCTTTCACCTCGTAGGGGTCGCTCTTGCGGTACGAAAAGGTCGTATAGGAAGAAAAACGGTTCAGTTTCGTCCCCACGGAAGCGGAATACTTCATCTCGTCCCTGTTGCCGATGCGGGCGCTGAGGTCTGCCGTGAAAGGCCGGTCGGCGTTCTTCGTGATGATGTTCACCACGCCACCCATAGCCTGCGCCCCGTAGAGCGCGGACATCGCCCCCTTCACCACCTCGATGCGGGCAATGTTGTCCACGTCGATGCGCTCGAAGTCGATGTTGCCGTTCGACCCTTCGCCACCAATCCGCTCCCCGTCCACGAGGAACAGCACGTAGCCGCCTTCCGCCCCCTGGAATTTCAGCGTCGGGAGGTTCGAACCGTGCGCCGTGCCGAATTGCAACCCCGGCAGGGCAAACTCCAGCAGGTTCCGGAAGTCCAGCGGATTAATCTGCTTGATTTCCCGCTCGGAAATCACCCGTGTCAGCACGGGCACCTCCTTCAACGGTTTCGGCGTCCGCGTACCGGTAACCACCACCTCGTCCAGCGAATTGCGCGCCGGCTCCAGACGAATCGTCAGGTCGGCATCCTCTTTCCCCTCCCACACGTATTCCTGTGGCTTATAGCCCGTAAAGCTGAAGCGCAACACCTGCTGTCCGCTTTTGCGCAACGCCAGCACGAATTCGCCTTTCGCATTCGTCCCCGCCCCGACAGTCGTTCCCTTTAACCAGACGGAAGCACCCGGCAAAGGTGCTCCCGTTTCGTCCAATACCACTCCCCGGACGGTGGCGACCGTCGCCGGAGCAATCTCTTCCTCCGCCCGGACGGACAACGCCACCAAAGAAAATATGAACCACAACAGTCCGCGCATCGT
>CAMWQQ010000123.1 GCA_947176455.1 uncultured Odoribacter sp.
GTTCCCAGTTTGAAGATACCCATAAGCAACAGCATCAGTCCTGCCATAACGGTGGCGATAGCAAGCCCTTCAATGCCGAATTGCTGGATGATGCCGTAAACGATGATGATGAAAGCTCCCGTTGGTCCGCCTATCTGTACGTTGCTTCCTCCTAAAAAAGATATGATGAATCCGGCGATAATGGCGGTTACCAGACCTTGTTCCGGACTGACTCCCGAGGCGATACCGAAAGCGATAGCCAGAGGCAGGGCAACGATACCGACGATGATTCCTGCCATCAGGTCGGCAAAGAATTTTTCTTTGTTGTAGTTTTTAATGGAATCCAGTAATACCGGATGAAAATCAAGACGTTTCATAATATGCACACTTTATTAACAGGGCGCAAAAATAAGAAAAATCTTTCGTGTTTCGTGCTTTTTTGTATATTTGTCATTTAGAATCAATGAAACAATTATATGAGCGGATTTTTTGGTTGCGTGTCACGCAAAGAGTGTGTTGCCGATGTTTTTTACGGTACGGATTATCATTCCCATTTGGGGACAAAGAAAGCCGGCATGGCTTTTTATAACGGCGAGGAGTTTGTCCGGTCTATCCATAGCATAGAAAGTTCCTATTTCCGGAACAAGTTTGAACCTGAATTGGACCAGTTTGCCGGTTCCAATCTGGGCATCGGCATCATCAGCGATATGGAATCGCAACCCATTACGGTGACTTCTCATCTGGGGCGTTTCGCCGTGGTGGCAGTGGGGCGTATTGATAACCTGGAGGAAATCACCGCTCGATTGTTGAAAGAGAAAATCCACTTTGCGGAGATGTCGGGTTCGTCCATTAACCCGACCGAGGTGGTCAGCATATTGATTAACCAGGGCGAAACCTTCAAGGAGGGCATCGAAAACGTGTACCGCACCGTTAAAGGTTCCTGCTCCTTCCTGATACTGACGGACAGTTGCATTTATGCGGCGCGTGACAGATTCGGCCGTACTCCGATTATCATCGGTAAAAATGAATTCGGCTATGTGGTGGCGAGCGAAAGCTCTTCTTTCACCAATTTGGGCTACTCCATTGTTCGTGATTTGGGACCGGGAGAGGCTGCGCGGGTGTCCAAGGACGGAATCACGCCGATTATCGCTGCCGGTTGCCGGAAGCAGATTTGTTCTTTCCTGTGGGTTTATTACGGATATCCTTCCGCTTACTACGAAGGCATCAATGTGGAAGATGCCCGTTATCGTTGCGGAGCCGCTATGGCGCAGAGGGATGAGCTGACCCCCGATTTCGCCGCCGGCATCCCGGATTCCGGAGTCGGACACGCTATCGGGTATGCCAATGAAAAGGGTATCCCTTACAAGCGTCCTTTCGTGAAATATACGCCGACCTGGCCCCGCAGTTTTATGCCGCAGAATCAGAGTATGCGGGATTTGGTGGCGAAGATGAAGTTGTTGCCCAACGAGGCTTTTACACGGGATTCCAAGATTGTATTTTTGGATGATTCCATTGTGCGAGGTACGCAGTTGAAAGACAATGTCGTCAAACTGCGGGAATGCGGTGTGAAAGAGGTGCATATCCGGATTGCCTGTCCACCGTTGGTTTATCCTTGCTGTTTCTTGAATTTTTCCACTTCCCGCTCTACTTTCGACCTGTTTGCCCGCCGGGTGATTCGCGATTTGGAGGGAACTTCCGAGTTGACCGATGAGATATTGAAACCTTATACGGATCCGGATTCGGACAAATACAAGGAAATGGTGAAGGTGATGTGCCAGCATTTGCAGTTGGATTCCTTGCAGTTCCAGCGGTTGGATGACCTGGTTGCTTCTATCGGTTTGCCGAAAGAGCAACTTTGCACCCATTGTTGGGATAATACCAGTTATATGGAGTGAAATTACGAACACTAAAATAAATTATTATGCGCAAGTTTTTACTATCAATTGGCGTTTGCTTGTCTATGACAACGTTTGCGGCCACCAAAGAATGGCAGGACCCGCAGGTCAATGCCATAAACCGTGCCCCTATGCGGTCGGCTTATTTTGCCTATCCCTCTGTGGAAGCGGCTCAACAGGGTTGCAGGGAAAAGGCGTCCAACTTTATGTCCTTGAACGGGATGTGGAAGTTCAACTGGGTGGAACACGAGACGGAACGTCCGGTTCATTTTTATCAGGAGAATTTTGAGGACCAGTGCTGGGTGGACTTCCCGGTGCCCGGATTGTGGGAATTGAACGGATATGGCGATGCCGTTTATAAGAATGTCGGTTTTGCCTGGTCCAATCAGTTCGCGCCGAATCCTCCTCTGGTCGAGTCCCGAAACAATCACGTAGGCTCTTATCGGAAAACTTTTGAATTGCCGGCTGACTGGAAAGGACAGCAGGTGTATCTGCACGTGGGCTCGGCGACCTCCAACCTGTGGGTATGGGTGAACGGCAAGTTCGTGGGGTATAGCGAGGACAGCAAAATGGCAGCGGAGTTTGACCTGACCAAATACCTCCGTCCCGGAAAGAACCTGATTGCCATGCAGATTTACCGCTGGTGCGACGGCAGTTATCTGGAGGACCAGGATTTCTGGCGGTTGTCCGGAATCGGTCGGGACGTGTATCTGTATGCCCGAAATCCGATGCACATTGAAGATATTTTCATTGTTCCCGATTTGGATGCCGCTTATCGGGACGGTACGTTGGACGTGACGGCAAACGTAAGCCGGAACGGCGGAAGCGTGGAACTGGAACTGCGCGACCGGGAAGGTGGACTGGTGGAAAGCAAGACGGTGAAACCGGATGCAAAAGGCGGAATTCATACCGTATTCAAGGTTGCCAATCCGGCAAAATGGAGCGCGGAAGATCCTAACCTTTATACATTGACCTTTACGCTGAAGAACGGTAACCGGGTGGTTGAAGTGATTCCGCAACGGGTCGGATTCCGGAAAATTGAACTGAAAAAGGATTTGGGGCAAATATGGGTGAATGGAAAACCGGTGTTGTTCAAGGGTGCAGACCGGCACGAAATGGACCCGTTGACCGGCTATGTGGTGACCCGCGAACGGATGCTACAGGATATCCGGATTATGAAAGAAAACAATCTGAATGCCGTGCGTACCTGCCATTATCCAGACGATCCGGAATGGTATAACCTGTGCGATGAATACGGACTCTATGTCGTTTGTGAAGGAAATATCGAATCGCACGGTATGGGATATGGCGAAAAGACGCTGGCGAAAGTGCCTGCGTTTGCAAAGGCTCACTTGGAAAGAGACCAACGAATGGTGGAGGCTTTCAAGAATCATCCTTCCATTATTTTCTGGTCGCTGGGCAACGAAGCCGGAGACGGTCCCAACTTTGAAGCCTGCTACAAGTGGATAAAGGAACGTGACCGCAGTCGGGCAGTGCAGTATGAACGTGCCGGAGAAGCGGCGCATACGGATGTCGTGTGTCCGATGTATTCCGGTTTGCAACATATGGAAAACTACGCTCGGAACGACGAGAAATACCGTCCTTTCATTATGTGCGAGTATGCCCATGCTATGGGTAACTCTCAAGGAGGATTCAAGGAGTATTGGGATTTAATCCGGAAATACCCGAAATTGCAGGGCGGTTTTATCTGGGATTACGTGGACCAGGGACTTCGCGGATACGCAGCCGACGGTTCGATGATTTACACCTACGGTGGTGATTTCAACCTATGGGATGGCTCGGATAATAATTTTAATTGCAATGGCTTGATTAGTCCCGACCGGGTGCTGAATCCCCATATGTACGAAGTGAAGAAAGTCTATCAGTCTATCTGGACGACTCCGGTGGATTTGTCAAAAGGCGTGGTGAACGTGTACAACGAAAACTTTTTCACCGATTTGTCGGATTATTATATGGAATGGCAGGTGCTGGCGGACGGGGAACCGGTGTTGAGCGGTGTCGTGGGTGATTTGAACGTCGGACCGCAGGAAACAAAGACTGTGGCTTTGGGATACCAGTTGCCTAAGACTTCGCAGGAGTTGCTGTTGAATGTGGCTTACAAGCTGAAGAAAAGCAAGCAATTGATGTCTGCCGGATACGTGCTGGCGGAGGACCAGTTGTCCATTCAGCCTTACAACCGGTTTGATGCAACGGTACAACCGGGCAAGCAGGCTGTAAAAGTGTATGAAGATTTGGTACACGTCGTATTGGTTGCCGATGAGACCAAAGTGTCGTTCGACAAACGCGACGGCTGGATATACGGTATTTCTATGAACGGACTGGAGATGTTGAAATACGGTTGCGCTTTGCGTCCGAATTTCTGGCGTGCTCCGACCGACAACGATATGGGTGCCGGATTGCAGAACCGTTTTGGTGCTTGGAAATGTCCGGAAATGAAAAAGACCGCTTTCAAAGTGGAGCAGAAAGGGAATAACGCGCTGGTGACGGTGGATTACGAATTGCCGGCGTTGTCTGCCCGTCTGCAAATGACCTACGAAATAAACGCCAAGGGAGAAATCGGAATTAGCGAGGCATTGACGGTGGATAAGGGCAAGGAGAAAATGCCGTGCCTGTTCCGTTTCGGTATGCAAATGGTGATGCCTGGCAGTTTTGACCGAATCGATTACTACGGTCGCGGACCGGTGGAGAACTATATCGACCGGAATTTCAGCCAGAATCTGGGACGTTACCAGCAATTGGTGAAGGACCAGTATTATGATTATATCCGTCCCCAGGAAGCTGGTACCAAGACGGATATCCGCTGGTGGAAACTGACGGATGTGGACGGACGGGGCTTGCTGATTCGTTCCGACATACCTTTCTCCGCTTCTGCCTTGAATTATTTGCAAGAGGACTTGGATGACGGTGCCGACAAGTGCCAGCGACATTCCGGTGAGTTAAAACCCCGCGACCTGACTACGCTGTCCTTTGACCTGAAACAAATGGGTCTGGGATGCCAGAACAGTTGGGGTGCATGGCCTTGGCAACACTACCTGATGCCTTACGACAATTACACCTTCCATGTCGTACTTGCTCCGATACGGAAACATTAAGCTATCCGGAAATCATAAATGCTTGCAGACCCCATAAAGGGTCTGCAAGTTTTTTATAGGACACGGCTTAGGCGGATTGGATTGTCCGGGGAAGTGCGGGCTTAAAAAGAGACCGACCGAAAAGTATGCTTCTCGGCCGGTCTGTTGTTTTATGGGAAAATCAATATTCGTTTTCCGTTTCTTCTATTTCCGTGATGCTCTCCGCCTTGCGGGTCATGCTACGCCAAGCGTACCAGATGTAGGCGATGACGAAAGGAATAATCAAGGATACCCACGACATGGCTTTTAGGGTATAGAGCGAAGAAGAAGCATTTTGAATGGTCAGTGACGAATTGAGGTCAACGGATGACGGGTAGAATGCCGTATGGTTGAATCCGGCAATGACGAGCAGTCCGATGACGGTCAGAATCGTTCCCGAACCGGTGAACCAGATGCCTTTTTTCCACTGCGGACGGAAAATCGTGCGGAGGATGCCAAAGAGTACGGCGACGACTCCGATGAGGAAGACGAGCGTATTCAGTGGCATGGCAAGCAGGTTGGAAAAATATTTGCCGGCGACGAGTTCGATGTTGCCGTTTGCAGTGACGGCATAGCCTTCCCTCGTGAAAATGAAACCGAGGAACAGCAGAAAAAAGACGACGAATGGCACGGCGTTGAACAGGAC
>CAMWQQ010000124.1 GCA_947176455.1 uncultured Odoribacter sp.
GTCGTTCCTGGGCAAAATCCGCTGGAAACGGATGTTCCGGTTTATTCATTAGGATGATTGTCTATAAAAAACAATACCCGTAGGCATACCATAAGAACTGCAGACGGGTATTTTTCAATCATTGGGAGCAAGAACCGCTATGGAAACCCTGAGGCGGAGTGAATTATGATTTTAGGCTATTGTAAAACACTTGCCACAACGGGTCTTGCAATGGGGGTGTGGCGGTGATGGTTATCGTTTCCTGGGTTACGGGGTGTTTGAAGCTAATGGAGCGGGCGTGCAGGCTGATGCCGCCTCCTTCGTTGGAACGGGGAAAGCCGTATTTCAGGTCGCCTTTGATGGGACAACCGATTTTGGCAAGCTGGCAGCGAATCTGGTGGTGACGACCTGTGTACAGTTTTATTTCCAGCAAATAATACCTTTGGGAGGACCCCAGCAACTTATATTCCAGTTTGGCTTCCTTGGAGCCGGGTTTGGGCTGGTTGTAGGCGTTGGATTTGTTTTTCTCCGTATTGCGTACCAAGTAATGGGTCAGGAGGGCATGGTCCTCTTCCGGCAGATTGCCCACAATTGCCCAGTATATTTTGGTGATTTCTTTTTCGTGTTCCTGGAACATTTTGTTCAGGCGGGTCAGCGCTTTGCTGGTGCGGGCAAAAATGACCACGCCGCTGACGGGGCGGTCCACCCGGTGCGGAACGCCCAGGAAGACGTCTCCCGGCTTGTTGTATTTTTTCTTGATGTATGCCTTGACCTCTTCACTCAGAGGGGTGTCGCCGGTTTTGTCCGCTTGGACGATGTCCGAGTTTTTTTTGTTGACGGCTATGATGTGGTTGTCCTCGTATAAAACCTCTAACATGGAAAAATGCTTAATATTGTTCTCTTTCATTCGGGAAATCACCACTCTTGACGTCTGCGATGTAGTTGCTGACGGCACCGGTCATTTCGGCGAACAGGTTGTGGTAACGGCGGAGGAAACGGGGAGAAAATTCCTGATTGATACCCAGCATATCGTGGATGACCAGCACTTGTCCGTCCACACCGCCTCCTGCTCCGATTCCGATTATCGGGATGCTGAGCTCTTGTGCGACGCGGGTGGCGAGGGTTGCCGGGATTTTTTCCAAGACGATGCCGAAACAACCTGCCTCTTCCAGCAGATGTGCGTCACGCACCAATTTCTCGGCTTCCTCTTCCTTTTTCGCCCGGATAGCGTATGTGCCGAATTTATGGATGCTTTGCGGGGTCAGTCCGAGGTGTCCCATGACCGGGATGCCGGCGGATAAAATCCGTTGGATGGATTCGAGTATTTCCTCACCTCCTTCTATTTTGATGGCGTCGGCAGCCGTTTCCTTCATGATGCGGATAGCGGAATTCAGCGCTTCCTTGCTATTGCCTTGATAGCTGCCGAAAGGCATATCCACGACAACCAATGCTCTTTTGACTCCCCTGACCACCGATGCCGCATGGTAAATCATCTGGTCAAGCGTGATGGGCAACGTCGTTTCGTGTCCTGCCATGACGTTGGAAGCGGAATCGCCCACCAGTATGACGTCTATGCCTGCCTGGTCGACGATGCGAGCCATGGAGTAGTCGTAGGCGGTGAGCATACTGATTTTTTCACCCTTTAGTTTCATTTCGGATAAAACGTGGGTGGTAACCACTTTTACTGTTGATTGTGTAGACATGATGCTGTCGTTTGGGTTTTATTTGAAGGTTCCGATAATGGTCTGGGAGCCTTTTGTCTTTTGTCCTAATTTCACTTCGATGTGCGTGTCTAATGGCAAAAAGAGATCTACCCGCGACCCGAATTTGATGAATCCGGCGTGTTGGTCCTGGCGGGCTTGCCCTTCGACGGTGGCATACGATACGATGCGTTTCGCCATGGCGCCTGCAATCTGGCGCATGAGTATCGTCTGCCCGTTGTTGCAGGTTATGGCAATGGAGGTTCTTTCGTTCTCAGTCGAGGATTTGGGCAGGTATGCCGCGGCAAAGTTACCTTTGTGGTATTTGAAATATTTGACGATGCCGTTTACAGGAAACCAGTTGATGTGCACGTTGAAGATGTTCATGAAGATAGAAACCTGCAATCTGCGTTCCTTGAAATATTCCGGTTCGTCTGTTTCTTCTATCACGACAATTTTTCCGTCCGCCGGAGCCAATATGGTATTGTCATCTTGGATGATGATGCGGTTGGGGAATCGGAAGAAGTTGACGATGAGCAGGAATAGGATAATGCTGAGAATGGACACCGTGTAGGCTATGGTCGTATTATTGATAAAGTAATATAACGCCAGATTAAGCAGTATGCCGACGAACAGTATTTTCAACAATAGTTTATAACCCGCTTTGTGTATGGTCATGATTTTTGTCTTTATGTATGATTTTCAGTCTGCAAAGGTATGATAAAATTAAATATGACGAACTGAAAATGAAAAAATTATGAATTGGTTACAAACGCCAGATACACGAAGATGGCAGGCAGAGCGAACAGGAGGGAGTCCATACGGTCGAGTACGCCTCCGTGTCCCGGCATGATGTTTCCTGAATCTTTGATTTCGATGCTCCGCTTGAACATGGATTCGACCAGGTCACCGAAGATGCCAAACACTACCACGATGCACGATATGATTGTTGTATGAGGAAACGTGATGCCCTCGAGGTAAGGGGTCAGCAACGTGCCTGCCAATAGGGTGGCCACGCCTCCGCCGATGGCACCTTCCCAGGATTTCTTCGGGGAGATGCGGGGAAATAATTTGTGCTTGCCTAGGGTTATGCCAAAAAGGTAGGCAAATGTGTCGTTGAGCCACACCAGCAGGAAGGGGAAGAAAATGATGGTCGGCTGCCAGTGTCCGCTGCACATATAGGGGATATAAATCAACAGGGTGAAGGGGAGGGAAATGTAAAACAGCGCGTAAATGCTGAAAGCCAGGTTCTGGAAAGCGTGCGAATCTTTCCGGTACAGCTCGCAGATGCTGAGCAGGAAAGTCGCCAGGAATGCCAGCAGATAGCCTTCCCCTCGACCGGCGTAATTGTGCAGAAAGCCGGCGCTGAAAAGCAGGCTGCCGCAGAGGAGGCACATCGGTCGGTTGATGCGGATGCCGATGAGTTGTGTTATGTTTGCAAATTCAAGAATCCCGATGAAGTTGATGATAAAAAAAAGAACATAGAAACAAAACGGATTAAGGAATATGCACGCCGTTAAAATGAGCACAAAGAGCAATCCGCTGATTGTGCGTTTCATAAAATTATTCACCACCATTCGCTGATTTTAGTATTTCCATTGCCTTTTCCTCGTTTTCCCGGTTGACCATGACCAAAATCGAACCGAAGTGATAGGATGAATCCTTTTGATTCATGATGACCGCTTCGATGCCGTTGCTTTGGAGGATTTCTCTTGCATATTCGGCGTTGTAGGCTTGGTCTGTCGTGAAAACGGGAATCCAATTGTCTTGCATGGCTGTTGTTGTTATTGTTCTTCCGGTTGTTCGGTTTGATTCTCTTCTGCTTCCTGTGGCTCCGTTTCCTCTTCTTCTTTCCAGGGGCGTTTGCCCAGGATGCGTTCCAGGTCGTCACTGAAAATCACTTCCCTTTCCAGCAACAGTTCCGCCACTTGCTTGTGTTGTTCCTGATGTGTTTTCAGGAGTTCCTTGGCACGGGAGTATGAATTTTCAACGAGGGCTTTGACTTCGGAGTCAATCAATTCCGCCGTTTTCTCGGAATACGGTTTGGTGAAGCTGAAATCGCTTTGACCGGTGGAGTCGTAATAGCTCAGGTTGCCGATTTTTTCACTCATGCCGAAGATGCTCACCATGGCGTATGCCTGCTTGGTGGCTTTTTCCAGGTCGTTTTGCGCTCCGGTGGAGATTTGTCCGAAGGTCAGTTCCTCGGCGGCACGTCCACCCAGTACGGAGCACATTTGGTCCAGCAACTGTTCCTTGGTCGTGATTTGGCGCTCCTGGGGCAGATACCAGGCGGCTCCCAATGCCTTTCCCCGGGGGACGATGGTCACTTTCAGCAAGGGGTGCGCATGTTCCAGCAGCCAGGAAACGGTGGCGTGTCCGGCTTCGTGGTACGCGATTGCTTTTTTCTCGCCGACTTTGATGACCTTGCTGCGGTTTTCAAGTCCTCCGACAATGCGGTCGATGGCATCCAGGAAGTCTTGCTTTTCCACTTCGTTTTTGTCTTTCCGTGCCGCAATCAGGGCGGCTTCGTTGGCGACGTTGGCAATGTCCGCCCCTGAGAATCCCGGCGTCTGTTTCGCCAGGAAAGGAATGTCGACATCTTCCGCCAGTTTCAGCGGTTTTAAGTGTACCTTGAAAATTTCTTCGCGGTCTTTCAGTTCCGGCAGGTCTACATAGATTTGCCGGTCGAAACGTCCGGCGCGCAACAGGGCGCTGTCCAAGATGTCCGCCCGGTTGGTGGCTGCCAGAATGATGACCCCTGAATTGGTTTCAAAGCCGTCCATTTCCGTCAGCAACTGATTCAGCGTGTTTTCCCGTTCATCGTTGGAACCCATGTTGGGATTTTTCCCTCGGGCACGACCAATCGCGTCGATTTCGTCGATAAAGATGATGCAGGGCGCTTTCTCTTTCGCCTGTTTGAACAGGTCGCGCACCCGGGAGGCGCCGACACCCACGAACATTTCCACGAAATCGGAGCCCGACATGGAAAAGAACGGTACGTTTGCTTCGCCCGCCATGGCTTTTGCCATTAAGGTTTTTCCGGTTCCCGGAGGACCCACCAGCAATGCGCCTTTGGGTATCTTGCCACCCAACTTGGTGTATTTGTCCGGACTTTTCAGGAAAGAGACAATCTCTTCCACTTCCTGTTTGGCTTCCGCCAGTCCGGCAACATCCTTGAACGTGATTTTGATGTGGGTGTCCTTGTCAAAGAGTTTTGCCTGGGATTTCCCGACGTTGAATACTCCGCCCGGACCGCCTGCGCCTTTGGTCATCCGGCGGAAAAAGAACATCCAGATGAACACCAGAAGGGCTATGGGAAAAAGGAACGAAACGATGTTGCCCCAGCCGTCGTATTCGTCGGTATAGTCTACTTTCGTGTCGGCAGCCTCCGGTATGCTTTCCTGTATGTTTTTCAATTCGTCGGAGAAACTTTCAACGGGTGGTGTCGTGAAAAAGAAATGGGGACCCTTGCTTGACCTTTTGAAGCCTTTGGCTTTCAGTTGCGAATAGTTTTCTATCCGGTCCGCTTTCAGGTATATGTTTGCCTGTCCTTTGTTTTTGATGACCGATATCTCGTCAACGTCTCCTTTTTCCAGCATCTTGGTTTTCGCTTCCTGCCAAGTGGTGCGCACCGGATTGGATTGCGTGTCAAGGAACTGGTAGCCTATGATGAAGGCAGCCAATAGGATATACAACCAGTAGCCGTTGAATTTCAATGGCTTCATGGTCTTGCCACCGCTCACAGGAGGAAAATTGAATCCGCCGTCTTTCTTATTTTCTTTATTTTCTGCCATATAGAGAAGTAAGTTTAATTCATGATTGGGGTTGAAGTGTTTCTTCGGGAATCTCCTCCAATATGCCGTCCCCCCAAAATTCTTCCAGTTGGTAGTAGTCCATCAGTTCTTTGTCGAAGATATGGACGACGACGTCTCCGTAATCCAGGACTGTCC
>CAMWQQ010000125.1 GCA_947176455.1 uncultured Odoribacter sp.
GCGCGATGGGACCGAATCTGCCGATGCGCACGCTGACTGTTTCGCCCGTGGCGGGTTCCGTACCCAGAATGCGTTGTCCGCTGTTCCGTTCTGAGTTCTTCAACGTGGATTCCACGGTTTTGTGGAAAGGGGTATAAAATTCACCAATCATTTTTTGCCATTCCACCGAGCCTTCGGCGATGTGGTCCAGCGATTCTTCCGCTCCGGCGGTGAAATTGTAGTCCATAATGTCCTTGAAATGCACGGAAAGGAAGTCCGTCACCACCATACCCATATCGGAAGGGAAAAGTTTTTTCTTTTCCGCGCCGAAAATCTTCCGGATAGCCTTTACCTTGATGTCCGCACCCTTCAATTCGATTTGTTCCAATTGCCTTGGCGCACCGTCCCGGGATTCCCGGATGATGTATCCCCGGTTTTGGATAGTCGTGATGGTCGGGGCGTATGTGGAAGGACGGCCGATGCCCAGCGCCTCCATTTTCTTCACCAGGCTTGCCTCCGTATAACGCGGGGGATGCTGGGAATATTGTTCCAGCGCGGTGATTTGCCGGCGGCTTAACAGGTCGTTCTTGTTCAATGCCGGCAACAGGTCGTTCTGTTCGTCATCGGCTTCATCGTCGTGCGATTCCATATATACTTTCAGAAAGCCGTCAAAAATGATGACTTCTCCGGTGGCGATAAACGGCGTGGAATGGTTGGACAGGCGAATCGTGACGTTTGTCTTTTCCAGTTTCGCATCTGCCATTTGTGAAGCCAAGGTCCGCTTGTAAATCAGGTCGTACAGTTGTTTCTCGTTGCGGTCGCCTTCGATTTCCGGTCGATTCATATAGGTAGGCCGAATGGCTTCGTGGGCTTCCTGGGCACCTTTCGTCTTGGTGGAGAAGTTCCGGGATTTGGAATATTTTTCTCCTAAGGTTTCGCAGATGACTGCTTTTGCGCTCCGGATAGCCAGGTCGGAAAGGTTGACGGAGTCGGTACGCATATAGGTGATGAATCCGTGTTCATATAGCTTCTGGGCGACAGACATGGTCTGGGACACCGAAAAGCCCAGTTTCCGGGAGGCTTCCTGTTGCAACGTGGAAGTGGTGAACGGCGGAGCCGGTTTCCGGACGGAAGGCTTGGTTTCAATGCTGTCCACCTGGAAAGTCGCCTCTTTGCAGGCTTGCAGATAGTTCAGCGTGGCATCCTTGTCGGCGAACCGTTCCTGTACCTCGGCTTTCAACTGCGACTTGTCGGCAGTCTCAAAAGTACCGGTGACGCGGTAATACGCCTGTTCCTTGAATGCGTTGATTTCCCTTTCGCGCTCTACGATGAGTTTCACGGCAACGGACTGTACCCGTCCGGCGGAAAGGTTGGGTTTCACTTTCCTCCACAGCACCGGCGACATTTCGAATCCCACCAAACGGTCCAATACCCGGCGCGCCTGCTGGGCGTCCACCAAGTTCTTGTCGATGTTCCGGGGATTCTGTATGGCGTGCAGAATGGCGTCTTGAGTGATTTCGTGGAAAACGATGCGCTTGGTGTTTTCCGGTTTTAATGCCAATACTTCAAACAGGTGCCAGGCAATGGCTTCTCCCTCCCGGTCCTCATCGGACGCTAACCATACGGTCTTTGCCTCCTTTGCCAGAGCCTTCAGCTCTTTGACCACTGTTTTCTTGTCGGAAGATATTTCGTATTTGGGCTGGAAATTGTGCTCGATGTCTATTCCTAGATCCTTTTTCTCCAAATCGCGGATGTGTCCGAAACTCGATTTTACGGTAAAGCCGTTGCCTAAAAATTTCTCAATGGTTTTGGCTTTTGCCGGAGACTCCACTATCACTAAATTCTCAATCATATACTTCCAAAGTAGCAGGTACGTCACATACCCAAGTTAACATTTTGAAATCGGGTACAAACCTACGAAAAAAAAATGAAATCCTTACATCTTTCGCGTTATCGTATCTTAATAAAGCGGTTGTCTGGAGCATTCTGGAAAGGCGTGGTGAAAAATGGCGGAAATAATTTTGATATTTAATTAGTTTGATTATTTAATATACCATACTTTTGGACAAAAATCTACGGCATGAAAATGAAATTATGCTTGTGCGTGGCGTTGTTGTTACCGCTATTTTCCGCAGGAGCCGATTTAGTGGAGGGGGTTATTTACCTGAAAGGGGGAAAAAGTATCGAATTTTCGGGGGGTGACCGTATACGTATTCCCAAGAAGCACAGGGACGTCAAGGCATTTCGGAATGTTTTCACCAAGTCGAAGCAAAAAGAGGTGTATCCGATGTCGGAAATCGATTCGCTGGTCTGCTGGCATCCGCGTACTCCCGAATACCGGCGGAAGTTCATCCCGGCGGAGGGAGTCGGTTGGTGCTGGGTGTATTTCCAGACGCCGCACATACTTGCCTGCGTGTATGCCGGAAAAGGATATGGAGTCGCTTCCAGCGGTGGCGTCCAGATTTGGCAGCGGCGAAGGTGGTTCAGTCACTCGAGGGTAGCGTATTATCTGCAGAAGCAGGGAGATGCCTCCTATTATTCGGTTGGACGGCTGAAACCGGGCAAGGCGTTCCGGGAACGGCTCTGTCGCTATGTTGCCGACGACCCGGCATTGTGCGCGCGCATCCGCACTTCCAATACGTGGTGTGACAAGACGTTGCTGATGTTGCAGGAATATAAAATTGGGAATTAATCTTAAATGATAGAACTATGAAAAAAATCTTGTTTTTGGTGACGGGAATATTGTGCGTATGCGCCTTGCGGCAGGCGAATGCTCAAAAGGTGAAAGACCAGGAGTTTCGCCACGTGGTGGTGACGCTGACATCGGGCGAAAAGGTGGAAGGTTACGTGAAAAGGGGCTGGCACGCTGAAGCCTCCCTATTAAAGAAAAGCAATTATTCCTTTAAGCTGACCCCGACGCCGGACAGCAAGGAGTCGACGAAATACACGGCGGACGAGGTGGTCAGCATCGACTATACGGAAAAGACGGAGGATGCGCCCGACGGTCTCCGCTGGGAGGCGCGCCAAATTGCTTCTCCCGGCTTCGGCAACCGCTACCGGACGATACGTCGGTTGGTGTGTTTATATAAGACGGGGGAACACGCCTCCATATATTGGTGGAAAGATTGGGTCGTGCAAACGAACGGAAGCGGACAGCGGCGTTACTTGGCGACTTTTTACGGCATCCGTTTCCACGACGAAGGCGAGGAGGGAGAGATTGTGTACATCCCTATGCTGGTCAACAGCGTGTTGCTAAAGCACAAGAAGCCCGGTTTGCAAAAGTTTGCCAAGGGTTGGTTCAAGGGCAAGGAAGGCAAGGCGCACAAGAAAGAGGCGAAGCAGGATGACGCTTGGATGCTGGATATGTACGAAGCCTATCTGGAGCAACAAAACGGGAAATAAAACAATCGGTTTGCAAACGATATTGGTCCGCTCTTTGCGAGCGGACTTTTTTTGTTCACTCTAAGATTTTTAACGGCTGGCGGATTGCAGGGCAAATGCCTTGCGACGGATGATTGCGTATGCTGTGCAGACGGCGACGCCGGTGATGACCCACGATATGGGATAGACGGAGAGCAGTGTTTCGTAGCTTCTGGACAGGGGGACGACGGCGAAAATCCAGACCAGTCGCAACAGGCAGGTTCCGAATATCGTCAACACTGTGGGCGTCATGGAGTAGCCGATGCCCCGTAGCGCCGCACCGCTGATTTCGTAGCTACTGGCGATAAACTGGAACAACAGCACGTATTCCATACGGAGTGCGGCATATCGGATGATTTCGGGTTCGGAGGTAAAGAAGCCGATGAAAAAATCCTTTTGCCATACGATGAGCACGTTAAAGAAAGCGCATCCGGCAATGCTGAGCAACATGCTTTGCCGGAAGATGCTCTTGCAACGTTCGATTTGTCCGGCTCCGTAATTCTGGCTGGTGAAAGCCACGGCAGCCTGGGCGAAGGCGCTGATGACGAAATAGCAGTAGTATTCGTAGTTGAGTGCCGACGACGACCCGGCGACGGCTGCCGAACCGAATGAATTAATCGTGGCAAGCACGAAGACGTTGGAAATGGAGAAGACCATGCCTTGCAGTCCGGCGGGAACCCCGATTTTCAGTATTTTCCGCAATTCCGTCCGCGATACGGACAGCTTTCGTAAATTCAGCCGGAAGATTCCCTGCTCGTGTGTCAGGAAATACACGATAATGGCGGCGTTGACGAGATTCGATATGACGGTGGCGATGGCAACTCCCGCCACGCTCATGTCGAAGACGATGACCAGCAGGAGGTTCAGTCCCACATTGACGAAGCCGGCAATCACCAGACTGTAAAACGGCCGTTTCGTGTCGCCCGTGCTCCGGAGAATGGCGGAGCCGAAATTGTATATCATCATGAACGGCATCCCGATAGAAAAGATGCGGAGGTAAAGCACGGCAAGGTCGATGACGTCCTCCGGTGTGTCCAGTGCCTCCAGAATGGGTTTGGCAATCAGCATCCCGACGGCGAGCAGAAAGATGCCACTTGCCACGGCAATGACGGCGGTCGTTGAAATGGCGTTCCGGATGCCTTTTTCGTCTTTTTGTCCGATGTAATGGGCGATGACCACGTTGGCACCCACCGATATGCCGATGAAAAGGTTGATGATCAGGCTGATGATTAGACCGTTGCTGCCGACAGCGGCAAGCGCCTGACTGCTGGCGAACTGCCAGACCACTGCGATGTCCACTGAGTTGAAGGATTGTTGCAGGATGCCGCTTGCAATCAAAGGCAAGGCGAACAGCAGCATTTTCCGGAAGATTCCGCCGTGAAGCATATCGATGCGGACGGCACCGTTTGATTCCTTTTGGCTCATCGTGTGAAGTTATTCTTCGTTTCGGGCGGAAGTGCCGTCTTGTGCGGAAGGTTCTTTTTTATCCTTGAAAAAATTTCGATGAAACAGGAGCAACATCAGCACGCCGATAGTGATGTAGGAGTCCGCCAGATTGAACACCGGACGGAAAAAGATGAATTCCTGTCCGCCCCAACCGGGAACCCACGACGGGAAAGTGCCTTGCACCAACGGGAAATAGAGCATATCGACCACTCGTCCGTGCAGGAAAGAGGAGTAGCCCCCACCGTCGGGGAAAAGCGAGGCAACCTGATAATGGCTGTCATCGAAAATCAGTCCGTAGAAAAGACTGTCGAAGATGTTTCCGATAGCCCCGCAAAAAATCAGGGCAAAAGAGAACACCACCCCGAGCGGTGCTTTTTCCCTGACCAGTTTCAGAATGTACCACCCGATAGCTCCGACTGCGGCGATTCGGAACAGGCTCAACACCGTTTTTCCCCACCTGCCGTCGCCCAGTTCCATGCCGAAAGCCATTCCGTTGTTCTCGACAAACAGGATTTTGAACCAGTTGCCGAAGACGCTGAATTCTTCCCCGAGCATCATGTGGGTTTTAATCCACATTTTGACAGCTTGGTCGAGCACGAGCAAGGCGATAATGAAAAGGGCGAGTTTGTTCCGAACGCTCATAAGATTGAATTGCTGTTTTTTCCGTTATCTTTCTTTTCTTTCTTTCGCTTCGATGCTTAACGTCGCATGAGGCACGGCACGGAGTCTTTCCTTGGAAATCAGTTTTCCCGTAGCCCTGCAGA
>CAMWQQ010000126.1 GCA_947176455.1 uncultured Odoribacter sp.
GCAGAACCCCTAAGAACAGGATGTATTTTTTCATATTCCGGTCATTTTACGGTTAATCGTTTGCAAAAAGAATGGTGGTTCCTTGTGCGTTGACTTCCATCTCAATCGTGGCTCCCATGATGAGAGGGAAATTTTGCTCCTCATGTCCGGCAGGAAATCCGAAACATATCGGATAGCTGTATTCTTTCAGTAAATCCCGGATGATTTCGTCCGGGGTCTTGCCGAAATGCAGTCCTTTCATTTCCGAGAAATGCCCGACAATGAGCCCTTGCAGGCGTTCAAACTTTTCGGACAATTTCAGGCTTTGTAGCATACGGTCTACGGCATAGAGGTTTTCACCGACATCCTCGATGAACAATACCGGGCTTTGGCGTTTGCATTCCAGGGTAGTGGACCGTAAGCAGTGCAACAGCGTCAGGTTGCCTCCGGTCAGTTCCGCCCGGATGAGTCCCTCCTTGTTGAAAGGATGGGGAGGAATCCGGTAGGGCGATATTTCCCCGAACAGGAATTCCTTGAGGCGTTGCATGGCTTCCGGACTTGATTTCTTGAAACTCTTGGGCATGGGGGCGTGCAGGCTTTCAATCCCCAACGTGTTGAGTTTGGAATGGAAAACGGTGATGTCGCTGAACCCGACCAGCCATTTCGGTGAGCCTTGAAAGACGGAGTAGTCCAGCTGCTCGACAATGCGCATACTACCGTAACCGCCCCGGGTGCAGAATATGGCGCGGATGTCTTCGTCGTTCAACGCCCATTGCATGTCCTCCATTCGTTGCTCGTCGCTCCCTGCGAAATACCCTTGCTTTTCGCATACGTGGGGTCCCGGGACGGGGTTTAGTCCCCATTCCCGCAGGATTTCAACGGCATCCCGGATATAGTTCTCCTCAATGGCTCCTGCCGGAGAAACCAGGGCGACTTTGTCACCGGGTTGAAGAAAAGGAGGTCTGTACATGTCGAGTTTAATGATAAACAAGTTTCGCTGGCGAAGATAAGTAATTTTCAAATTTCAATTTTCAAATTTCAATAATTTCTTACCTTTGCACATTACAATTTCAAAATCTGAAACAAGGAGATGAAAAAATTCAAAAGGAATCTGATAACGACAGCCTTGCCCTATGCAAACGGGCCTGTTCATATCGGTCATCTGGCCGGAGTATATGTGCCGGCGGATATTTATGTCCGTTATTTGCGGCAGAAAGGTGAAGAAGTGGTGTTTATCGGCGGGTCGGACGAGCATGGCGTGCCCATTACCATCAAGGCGCAGAAGGAAGGGGTCACCCCTCAGGATATCGTTGACCGCTATCACGCCATTATCCGGGATTCTTTTGAAGAGTTCGGCATTTCGTTCGACATCTATTCCCGAACCAGTTCGGAAACGCATCACGGATTGTCTTCCGCGTTTTTCAGGAAATTGTACGATGAGGGCAAGTTCATCGAAAAGACCTCGATGCAGTTCTATGACGAGAAAGCCGGTCAGTTCCTTGCCGACCGTTACATCACGGGCAAATGTCCCCACTGTGGCAATGAACGGGCGTATGGCGACCAGTGCGAGGCTTGCGGTACCAGCCTGAATGCAACGGATTTGATAGACCCGGTTTCCGCCATTACGGGCAATAAGCCGGAATTGAAGGAGACCAAACACTGGTATCTGCCTTTGGACCAGTATGAAAAATGGTTGAAGGAATGGATATTGGAGGAACACAAGGAGTGGAAACCGAATGTGTACGGGCAGTGCAAATCCTGGCTGGACAACGGTTTGCAACCCCGGGCGGTGACTCGTGACCTGGATTGGGGAGTTCCCGTGCCTTTGGATGAGGCGAAAGGCAAGGTGCTGTACGTATGGTTCGATGCGCCTATCGGTTACATCTCCGCGACGAAGGATTTGACGCCGGAATGGGAAAAGTACTGGAAAGACCCGGAAACCCGGATGATTCACTTTATCGGGAAGGACAATATCGTGTTCCATTGCATCATCTTCCCGGCAATGTTGAAAGCCGAGGGGAGCTATATCCTGCCGGATAATGTGCCGGCGAATGAATTCTTGAATCTCGAAGGCGACAAGATATCCACCTCCCGGAACTGGGCGGTATGGTTGCACGAATACCTGCGGGATTTTGAGGGCAAGCAGGATGTGCTGAGGTATGTGCTGACCGCCAATGCGCCCGAAACGAAGGACAATGATTTTACGTGGAGGGATTTTCAAGCCCGGAACAACAACGAGCTGGTGGCGATTTACGGTAACTTCATCAACCGGGCATTGGTGCTGACCCAGAAATATTTCGGTGGAGTGGTGCCGGAGCGGGGTGCGTTGACGGATTACGACAAGGAAGTGCTTGCCGAGATTCCTGCAATCGTGGAGAGGGTGGAAAAGAATCTGGACACGTTCCATTTCCGGGATGCCTTGAAGGAGTGTATGAATTTGGCGCGGTTGGGGAACAAATACCTGGCGGATACGGAACCGTGGAAGTTGATAAAGAGCGACGAGGCACGAGTAAAGACGATTCTGAATATCTGTCTGCAACTTGCCGCCGACCTTTCGACGCTGACCGAACCGTTTATTCCTTTCAGTGCCGCCCGACTGCGGGAATTTTTGAATATCGAACCGGTGAAGTGGGAACGCATGGGTGATGGCGTGATGTCTGCCGGACACCAATTGGGTACGCCCGGTCTGCTGTTTGATAAGATTGAAGACGCTCAGATACAGCAACAGATAGACAAGCTGGAGGCGACCAAGAAAGCCAACGAGCTTGCCAATGCCCAGGTCGCTGCCGCGAAACCGAATATCGCTTTCGACGATTTTGCCAAGCTGGACATCCGTGCCGGTAAGATTGTGGCGGCGGAGAAGGTTGCCAAGACCAAGAAACTGATGAAGCTGACCATTGACACGGGCATCGATACCCGGACCGTTGTTTCGGGCATTGCCGAATATTACACCCCGGAAGAAGTGGTGGGCAAGCAGGTGAGCATTTTGGTCAACTTGGAACCTAAATTGCTGAAAGGCATTGAGTCGCAGGGTATGATTTTAATGGCGGAGAATGCGGACGGCTCACTGGCTTTCGTCCAACCGGACAAGGAGGTGAAGACCGGTTCGGAAATCCGATAACATTCAAAAAGGAGAGCCGTACAGATGAAGATTGTATTTGCAGAACCGCTGGGAATGGACGAGTGCGTGGTGAATGCACGGACGGAGGCTTTGAGAAAGCAGGGGCATACGGTTGTGTTCTATCCCGACCGCAATGAGAATGAGGAGGTCTTGATAGAAAGAGCCAAGGATGCCGATGTGCTGGTGGTGAGCAATATTCCGTTGAAAAAACATTTCTTTGCGTCTTGTCCTGCCTTGAAGATGTTGTCTGTCGCTTTTACGGGGGTGGACCATATCGATTTGGAAGCCTGCAAAAGACAAGGCATCACGGTTTGCAATGCGGCGGGCTATTCGACGCAGGCGGTGGCGGAGCTGGCTATCGGTATGATGATTGCCCTCTATCGGAAAATTGTCCGTGGCGATGCCCTGACCCGGATGTGCGAGGATCGGCAGGGAATGTTGGGCGGTGAACTGTGTGGCAAGACCGTTGGAGTGATCGGTTTGGGAGCAATCGGACAACGGGTTGCCCGTCTGGCAAATGCTTTCGGATGCACCGTGTTGGGCTACAATCGAAGTCGCAAGTCGGTGGAACAGGTGACGCAGGTGGACAAGGAGGAGTTGCTGACCCGTTCCGATATCATTACCGTGCATTTGCCGTTGACGCCGGAAACCCGGCATTTCATCGGTGCGACGGAATTTGCCTTGATGCAACCCCATGCCATCGTGGTCAATACCGCTCGGGGACCTGTCGTGGAACAGGGAGCGCTTTATCACGCTTTGCGAAAGGGATTGATTGCAGGGGCGGCGGTGGACGTTTACGATGTTGAACCTCCTTTGCCTGCTTCCTTTGAATTGTTCAATGCTCCGAACTTGCTGATGCTTCCCCATGTGGGATATGCCACGAAGGAGGCGTTTGCCAGTCGTATGGATATGGTTGTCGGGAATATAGAAAGGTGGTTGTCCGGCACGCCACAAAACAGAATCCTTTAATTTTTAAAGATATGTTCAAGAAAATTGTTCTATTTCTTTTGTTTTGTCCTTTTTTGACCTGGGCGAAAGATTATCAGTTCAAACTTCACGTGAAGAATCTGCCGTCGGACAGCCGGCCTTTGCTGTTGCGTGTGTACAATGGAGATTTGTTTGTGCTGGACAGTGTTCCTGCCGTTAATGGGGAAGACATCACTTTCCACATTCCGGAGGATACCCGACCGGGCGTGTTGCGTGCCGTACTGGGATTGGCGCCTGGCTATTCGTCGATGATGATGCCACCCCAGCCCGTTGCTTTGAATCTGATTTTCAACCGGGAGAACATAGAGATTAGCACCGATTATCAGAATCCGCAGGACGGGGCGGTGGTATTGGTTTCGACGGAGAATAAGCTGTATTTCGATTTTATAAAGTCGGATCTGGTCTTTTATTCCAAACTGGGCTTGCTGGAACAGGTCGTACAGAATTATCCGGAAGAGGATGAATTTTACCAGCGGGCTTTGGCGCATTACCTGAAACTCCAGAATGAACGCGAAAAGTTCATCGAAAAGACAGCCAAATCGAATACCAAAACTTTGGCGTCCCGGATTATCAAGGCCCTGAAAATGCCGGTGCTTCCGGGCAAACTGCTTCCGGAGGAGCGCGACTCCCTGTTTAATTTGCAGTATCTGTCGCAAGTGGAGTTCAATGATACGAATCTGTTGTATACGAATGTATATACCGACCGGATTTTCCGATTCATCCAGATGTATATGAAGCAGACGGCAACGCCTCGTGAGAATGAGGCGAATTGCATTCGTGCTTTGGACCGTCTGGTGCCGATGTTGGACGTCAATCCGGTTATCCAGCAGCACATCTTGCAATTCTTAATCAAAGGTTTCGAGACCATGGGCATGGAGGAGGTTTTGGCGCATATTTCTTCCAATTACCTTCAGCAGTGCGGTAGCAATTCGGACATCATCAAGCAACGGCTGGAGGCTTACAGCAGAATGGCGGTCGGGCAGAAGGTGCCGGATTTTACATTGAACGATGCCCAGGGGCAGCCGTTTAATCTCTATGACGACATTTCCCCCTATACGCTGATATTGTTCTGGCATACCCAGTGCGGTCATTGCCAGATGTTGATGAAGACCTTGCCGGATTTGAGCCAGGAGGAATTTTTCAGCAAGCATCAGGTGCGCATTGTCGGTGTTTCCGTGGACGAGAACCGGGAGGACTGGGAGAAGTTCTCCGAAACCTATCCTCTGGACTGGGTCAATACCTATACGGAAGGCAGTTTCAGAAGCCAAGTCGCTGCGGATTATAACCTTTTTGCCACTCCGACGATGTTTCTCATTGATTCCGACCACAATATCATCAGCAAACCGCTGACTTTAGAGGAACTGAAAAACAGCATCGGACAGCTGAAATGAGTTTATAAAGTTTGTAAAGTTATAAAGTTTATAAAGTATAGGGGTGTCTTTTAGACTGTGTTGGTGGGAATTTCTCCGTATAAACCAACAAACTTTATAAACCTTATGAACTTTATAAACTTTCTACTT
>CAMWQQ010000127.1 GCA_947176455.1 uncultured Odoribacter sp.
ACCTTTATACATCGGTTTAAATGACCTGGACATCGACCTGGGTGCCGTCGTTTATTCCCAAAACAAATTAAGCACGTTGTCGTTCACCGCCGGCTACGTTCTGAAGTCCGGTTACACATTTGGGGCTTGGGTGTTCAATGCCACATACAGCGGACTATGGCCCATTTTCAGTCTGAACCTGGAAAACGGCAAAGATAATTACAACGCCATCGTCCAAGCCACCCATTTGCAAACAGACTCCTCCGCCATCTTGCGTGTCTACAACAAAGCTCGGCATTCGCAAGCAGACGTTACCGTACAACTCCCCTTCAACCTCTCACGCAAACAATACAGTCGCTCCATACGCCCTTACTTCCGGTATAAAGTGGAAGCCTTACACCGTCCACATCCGAAACAAGTATACACACTACAAGCATACACTCTAAACGGAAGCGACAATCATTACCGATGGGAAGAGATAGACGACAAGAAGGAATATAGCATCCACCAGTCCTCCAGATTCTATCAGCTTCTCGAATGCGGACTGACTTTCAGCAACCAGACACGCATGACGGAGCAGGAAATCAACCCCCGCTGGGGGCAATCCTTGTCTGTCGGATACACCCACGCCCTGCGACAGGGGATGGACCTGGGACACCAATGGTGGTACGAAAGCAAATTTTACTTCCCCGGCATCTGGACCGACCACTCCATCAGCCTGTACAACGGATTTCAATACATGTCCGGCAAGACCCGCAATTACAACAACAAAATCATGTACCCGCGCGGCATCAGCCTATACGGTTACGAAATAGCCTCCTTGCGCAGTTCCTACCGGTTTCCGCTCTGTTTTCCCGACCGGCATCTAGGTTCTGTCCTCTATTTCAAAAGCCTGGAAGGATGTTTTTTTTATGACTTGGGGACAAGCCGCAATCAAATCAAAACGAACACTTACTCGTCTTATGGCGTGGAACTGACCACAGACACTCACTTTTTCCGGCTCACCTACCCCATTCATTTAGGTTTCCGGACAGGATATGAAACCCAATACCACAAAATGTTCGCCAACCTTATTTTCTCTATTGGACTGAGCATATAACCTGTTCAATGACAAGGCACATAAAGGGAGTCATTCTTAGGGATAAGCATCATCGGCGTGCGCGCATATTTCCGGAAAAGACGGAGGGGGAAAGGCAGGTAAAAAGAAAAAATCCGGGAAGGTCGCATAACCAAAAGAAGGCCGCTATCACTTCTCCCGAAAAGGTCTTTCAGATTTTTCTCCAGACTGCCTGTTAGCAAACGCTTGGTATAGGAAACCTTCGACATTTGCAAAACCTGTTCGATGAAGGTGACATTGTTCTGCACCATGGTAGCAATGTTTTCATCTTTCTCCTGCGAAACAATCAGTTCAATAGGGCTATCGGGATGATGGCGCTGAAGGAAATTGGCCCAGACCACTTTCTCTTTGTTTTCCTGCAAATACCCGACCAGCACCTTCAAATAACGGAAAACCTCCAGCGAATCGGACGGATGAACAAGGACGACGGGCTGTTCCAGGGCATACGCATATCTCATCAACCGTCTGAACCCGAATATCGTGCAATTCAAGATACAAAAGACCGTATCCGCTCCCACCAGGAGGGATATGGCAGACGGCAAACTCGGAAGTTTCTCATACCTCAACGGCAAACCATACATTCGGCTGATTGCCTCGGCATGGCTTGAGATTTCCGCCTTGTCTTCTTTGTAAAAAGCAACGATATGGTAATCACTCATCTCTTTGAATTGACTTTCAAATTAACTCAAAAACCAGAAAACAAACAAAAATTTGCCTCTTTTTCCTATTGTCTAGTTCTCTGATTTTTCATAATTTTATCCTAGTTGTATGTGCCGGACATTCCCTGCGGAGGAAGGTCGTTTTGAATCCCTTACTTACATTAACTTACCTTATTATGAAACACGTTGTAACAGTGCTTATGGCACTTGGTATGCTCGCATGCCACAAAAACATGGAACCGTGGCCGTCGGACGGAGAACGTCAGGATGTGCCCATGTATGTACGCACCCGAAGCCTCTCGGGCATTCCCCCTGCCCCGACCGCTTATCAGTTCCTCATTTTCAACAAGGAGAACGCCAAATTCTCTCGTTTCAACACGAATCCCGAACCCGACAACCGCACCCGGATGCACCTCAAACTGTTTCCGGGTCATTACATCGGCTACTGCCTGACAGGAGCAGAAGAAGAGGATACCTGGATTTTTGACGAGAACTTCCCGCCCGAAAAAATTTTTCTGAAAGCCCAGAAAAACACGAAAAGCCACAACGAAGCAAAGGACCACTTGCTGGGCGTACAGGAATTTACAGTAGATGAAACGAACGAAACACCGGTCGTTTTCGACCTGAACCGGAAAGTGGGTATGCTCAAGGTCCGGATTGAAAATATTCCGGAATGGATGACCGACCTGCAAATCAACCTGTCCAATGTCCCCCAGCAAATGAATCTTGCCGGTGAATATTCGGGTAATTACACGGTAACCAAAAACATCCAGATTCCGGAAAACGGCGTGTCGGAAACCGACCTGCTGGTTTTTCCTCCACAGGGAAACAACAAAGCCAGCCTGAACCTTGTCTCCAACTCGCTGGTGTTTGTCACCCCGGACCACCTCATCGAATCCATACAGGCGAACCGGATAACGGAAATCAAAGCCGTTTTTCAGGAAACCGCCACCAAGTACCAAGTGGACTTTGCCAGCCAACAGGTGGAATGGGAAGCAGAAATCCTCCGGGAAGAGGAATGGGAGGTAGATCTGCCGGAAAAAGCCTGCGAGGGAACGGGCAACGGTACGGAATTGGTCATCAATGGAGGTTTTGAAGAAGATTTCGTAAACAACATCCCGCCCAACTGGACCCTGGATGCCGCCTCCAAAGACTATCCCCGAAGCGCGCTTTCCGTCACCACTCCGGTACAAGAAGGCAACAAGGCAGTAGTTATCGACGGCAAAACCTATATCTACCAAGACATACCGGTAACCGGCGGCAAATGCTATCAGCTTCACCTACACATCAACGCACCCGCTTCCGGTGCCCGCTGGAAATGTTACAGCACCTGGCAGAAAGGCAGTACAAAACTGCCCTCCGACCAACTGCAATCCTCCAGCTATGAAGGGCAAACCAACGGATATACGGATTTCTATGCAGGCAAGGTTTTCAGAGCGCCCTCGGATGCCAATAAACTGCGGATTGAAGTCAGGAATTACAACGATCCTGCATCCGCCCAAGGTATTTACGTGGATGCGGTAAGCGTACAGGCTGTCGATTGACGCTTCTTCAAACGGAAAGCCTGCGACTGAACTTAAAACAGTCGCAGGCTTTCTATAAAAATCCGTTCAGATTCACTTCTTGCGGGAACGTCCGTTTCCGCCTTCCACTCCTCTTTTCTTTTCTCCGAAACGACCACGGGTAGAACCCTCGTTCCGACGTTTTTCCGAGCGCCATTTACCGGAGCCCGATTTCTTGCGTCCTCCGCCGAACTCACGGCTGCGCCCACCGTCCCGTTCCCGGTTATAGCGGTCTTTTACCTCGGTCAAGGTAAAGGGCAGTCCGTTAAAGCTGATGTTCCGGAAACAAGAGGCAAATCCGTGCACTCCCCGTACATCGACTTCAAACTTGGTATTGTTTTCAAATATACGGATACTCCCAATCTGCAATCCCTTGCGCGGGGAATTGTCGTTGATGATAGCCATCAGGTCGCGGGGCGTAAAGCCGTCTTCTCGTCCGACATTTACGCTGAACGTCGTATAATCGTATTCATCATCGTCAAACCGGCGTTCTCCCCGGCGACGACCTTCACGTCCCTCCCGGCCCTCACGTCCTTCTCTGCCTTCACGTTCCTCGCGACGACCCTTTTTCTCCCGTTTCTCACGACCTTCCGGTTCATGCAGATTCAAATCCTCCACGGACGCATATTTTTTCAATAGCTTTCCAAATTCAAACGACACCACCTTCTGTATCACCTCCTCCTTGGACAGCATTTCAAATCTTTCAAACAACTCCTGCTGGAACTTGTCCATGGTCTCCTTGGGTTCGGTAGCCATAATCTTGTCCGCATAGAACAACAACTGGGCACGACAAACCTCCTCGCCTCCAGGCACCTCCCGGTATTGGAATTTCTTTTTGATGATGTTCTCGATGCGACGTAACTTGCTCTTCTCCTTCGAGTGGATGATTGCCACGGAAATTCCCTCCTTGCCGGCACGTCCGGTACGTCCGCTTCGGTGCGTATAACTCTCCACGTCCTCCGGCAAATTATAATTGATGACGTGCGTCAAGTTGTCCACGTCCAGTCCTCTGGCAGCCACATCCGTTGCCACGAGCACTTTCAACCGCTTGGCACGAAAACGTTCCATGACGTCATCCCGCTGGCTCTGGCTCAAATCCCCGTGCAAGGCATCGCAATCAATGCCGTCCTTCTGCAACTTCTTCGTGATATCCCGAGCATCGACCTTGGTACGGACAAAGATAATCGCATACATATCCGGAGCGCAGTCCACAATCCGGTGCAGGGTTTCATAACAATCCTTCGCCTTGACCATGTAATACTCATGGCTGACCGTATCGGCTCCCTGGTTCTTCTTGCCGGTAGATATCTCCTTGGCATCGTGCAAGTAATTCTTGGCGATGCGTTCCACTTCACGGGGCATCGTTGCGGAAAACAGGTAAGTATTCCTGGTTTCCGGCGTTTCATCCAGGATGAAATTCAAATCCTCCTTGAAACCCATGTTCAGCATCTCATCGGCTTCATCCAGCACCACCGACTTGACGGCATCGATATTCACCGCCTGACGCTTAATCAAATCACACAACCGTCCCGGAGTGGCAACCAACACATGGACACCCTTTTCCAGTTCGCGGATTTGCCTGCGGATATCGGCACCGCCATATACACAGGTCACCTTGATTTCCGGACAATATTTGGCATAATTCTGTAAATCTTTTCCGATTTGCACGCACAATTCACGGGTCGGACTCAATATCAATACCTGGGTTTCCTTCCGAGACGCATCCAATTTCTGCAACAAAGGCAAACCGAAAGCGGCTGTCTTACCCGTTCCCGTCTGGGCCAAAGCGACCAAGTCGTTTTCTTCCTCCAAAATAACGGGAATCACTTTTTCCTGTACCGGAGTCGGTACCTCAAAACCCAAATCCTGAATACCTTTCAGGATTTCTCCTCTTAAACCTAATTCTGTAAATTTTTCCATTCGTTTTTTTATGCAGTTTCAACTGCCTTATGCGCAACCACAGGTTGCATTACTATTATGGGGCACGCACACCCCTGCTATTCAATCCTTGCGGATTATTTTTCTCTAAAACTCAATTGACTTTCAAGTCCCTCCGTTTAAATGCGGGGGTCGTTTCCAGTTCCTGAATCACTTCTGCCGACAAACCCGGTTTCACAACCGCATCCTTGATCTGTGGAATCCCCTGGGAGGCAGTCGGCACACGCACACCATTCAAATCAAGGACATCCGCCGGAAAACCGGTGGCAATAATCGTCACGGAAATGGCGTTTCCCAAATTCACATCCGTGCCGACACCCCAGAT
>CAMWQQ010000128.1 GCA_947176455.1 uncultured Odoribacter sp.
GCGGAGCCGAAATTCATCAGCACCCCTTTGCCCGGAGAATTCATAAACAGAACGACAAAGGCGCAAACGGCAATCAAGGCATAAAGGACATAGACCAATGCGCCGGACAATGCCACGCCCCCGGCAGGCAGTCCAAAAGTGACGCCCAACAAGATCAGGAGCACCACCCAGGCGACCGTCGACATGGCATACTTGAATCCGAACTGCTTGGTCAGCTTGGCGGCACTCAGGCACATTCCAAAAAGAATCTGGAAGATACCGATGACCACCGCCACAATCATCATCGGATTATAGCCGTTCAAATATTGTCCGTAATTCGCTTCCGTCACAAAATACTGCTTTACTCCTTTCAGCCAGGACCACTCGACGGCATCCAGCGCCATTCCGAAGAACGAGCCTGTCAACACCCCGACCACGATGGTCGCCATGCCCAGGTATTCTCCCAGCACCAAATATCCCTTCAAGGCAGGCGCCGCCTTTCGAGCCAGCAAGAAACAAGCCAGCCAAATCAGCAAACCGTATCCACCGTCTCCCATACACAAGCCAAAAAACAGCATGAAAAAGGGAGCAAAAAAGGGCGTAGGGTCCAGTTCGTTGTAATTGGGCAGCGCAAACATCTCCGTTATGGGTTCAAAGAGCCGGGTAAACTTGTTGTTCTTCAACAGCACGGGAACATCTTCGTCAGGGGTCGGTGCAGAAAATTCGTAATACACCTGGCGTTCCTGCAAAAAGGTTTCCATATCTGCCACCTGATTTTCAGGCAACCAGCCTTCCAAAGCCATCACTTTCTCCTCTATCACTTCCTGGGAAGCATTCTCCACCTGCATAAAATCCGCCACCTCGCTAATGGTTTCCCGATAATGCTTCAGACGCTTGATGGAATCAACGGCAATCTCATTCAAATGGGCAACCAGTCGCTCCTGTTCTTCCTGCAACTGCTTCATCGCTCCCCGAAGGCTCTCTTCCGACTCCTGCGGAAAGACAAAGGCATCGGCATCGGGTCTCTCCTGCTCTCCGGCAGGCGTAACCGTGACAAAATACTTCTGGCCTCTCTGCTCGTTAATCACCGTGGCCTGGAACTGTTCCTCCCATTCCGGCATATACTTCCGGTCGGGAACGGTAAAAAACCGCAAGTCCCAACCAGCCTCAGCCAGCCCGTCAACACGTTCCTTGGAAAAATGTCCCCAAGGCTCATACAAGGCAATCTCCTTCTCCAATTCACCCAGCCGGGCGGCAATCTGGTCCTGACGGCGATATTGTTCTTCTATATAAGACAGCAAATCCTCCTCGGAGACTTCCGCTTTTCCGCTTTCCTCCTTCATTCCCCGGTTCTCCAGCGCACGAATCACTTCACCAATCCGTTTCACGAAACGCAACTTCACCTGCAAGGTCTCATCCTCGGCGGAACGCTGCTTGTCTTCATAGATGTGAACCACTCCTCTCTCCCGTAATTCTTCCAGGAATTTCTGATAATCTTGATAAAAAATCATCAGAGACAATTTTCGCATAGGTACTATCATGACTCGTCCTCCATTGCTTTACGGGTTTTCACAATCTTTTGAGCCGACTTTGAAAGATTCTCCTCATCCTCCAAGAAACGCTTGATTTTCCGAATCGCCTCCTGGAAGCCTGGAATCTGTACTTTTTCATACAGATTCACCTTTTGAGTCGTTTTCTTTCGAGCCCGGTCCAAAAGCTCCATTTTACGCATATAAAATTCCCTCTCCAAAGCCAGGTTGACGATGTCCTTGATGTGCTGGATTCCGTCCAGAAACCACCCCGGAGCATTGAACAAACTGAAATCCTTTATCTCGTATTCCACCTTGTCCAAAACAGGCGTGCGGACGCCGGCAATCTTCTTCACCGACATCTCCACCTCCTTCACGGTCAAAATATCCGGTCTGTATTCGTCATAAAGCTGAAGCATCTCCTGAATGGCATTCAACCTGTCCTCCAGTTTCCCGTCAAACTCATCCGCCACTTCCTTCGCCTTCTTCACCTCAGACCGCAAAGCCGACTCCTTGTTCTTGATCGTGGGCAAAGCCCGCACCCGCATCTTCAACTGCTTATCAAGACTTTGAAGAGAAGTTTTATTGTATTGAAACTTAATCATCCACTTTAAATTTTAAATTGCAGACTGTTTATCCTCAATCCTTAAAATTGCCAAACTCATCCACAATTTCTTTCTTTATACCCAGCTCTGAACGATTGAAATACTTCCGGAACAAAGTCCACGCCGTATCCAACATCTGCGTGATGCCGATATTGACGTCGATTGCCAGCAATTCATTCGAATAATCCTTGGCAAATTCCAGGGTACGCTTGTCGTAATCCGTCAAATCGAAACCATTTTCCAATTTCGTCCGGGCATTGGCGGCATCCGCATACAAACGAATGGCGGCATTCATCACCTGCGGGTGGTCCTTGCGGGTTTTCTTTCCGATAACCAGCTGTTTCAAACGAGACAGACTCCGGAACGGGTCAACGATGACCTTGCCGATTTCGGTATCTTTACGCAAGAAAAGCTGACCTTCAGTGATGTAACCGGTATTATCCGGAATGGCGTGCGTGATATCTCCGCCGGACAGAGTCGTCACCGCAATGATCGTAATGGAACCGCCTTGCGGAAACTGTACCGCCTTCTCGTAGATTTTAGCCAAGTCGGAATACAACGAACCGGGCATGGAATCCTTGGAAGGAATCTGGTCCATACGGTTGGATACGATAGCCAGCGCATCCGCGTACAAAGTCATATCAGTCAACAGCACCAGCACTTTCTCGTTTCTGTCCACGGCAAAATATTCAGCCGCCGTCAACGCCATGTCCGGCACCAGCAAACGTTCCACGGGAGGAGCCTCCGTCGTGTTCACGAAGCTGACGATACGGTCGAGCACTCCGGCATTGTCGAACAAATTCTTGAAATACAGGTAATCGTCATTCGTCAGTCCCATACCTCCCAGAATAATCCGGTCGGTCTGCGCGCGCAACGCCACGTTCGCCATCACCTGGTTATAAGGCTGGTCGGGGTCGGCAAAGAAAGGAATCTTCTGTCCGGACACCAGCGTATTGTTCAAGTCGATGCCGGCAATACCCGTCGCAATCAATTCCGAGGGCTGTTTACGCCGCACGGGATTCACCGACGGACCGCCGATTTCCCGTTCCTCGCCGTCGATTGCCGGACCGCCGTCAATCGGGTCGCCGAACGCATTGAAGAAACGTCCGCACAAATCATCACCCACTTTCAAGGTAGGTGCCTTACCTAAAAAAGTCACCTCCGCATTCGTCGGGATGCCTTCGGTTCCCGAGAAAACCTGCAAGGTGATTTCATCTCCCCAGATTTTCACGACCTGCGCCAAACGCCCGTTCACGATAGCCAGTTCGTCATTCCCCACGCCTTGCGCTTTCAGAGAACAAGTCGCTTTTGTAATCTGAGAAATCTTGGTATATACTTTTTGAAAAGCAGTATTCATTTATTCTAGATTTTAAAACCTGCAATTATTTTATTCTCTCACTCATGATTTCCCTCACCTCAGCCTCGAACTTCTTGAAGTTCTCCGACTGGTATTCGGAATAGTTCATCTGCTTGAAGCCGTTGATAATCCGTTTGAAATAGGGATTGACCTCTTCAAAAGAATCGAAATTGAAATCCGAACGCACCACTTCCAGCACCATGTTCAACATGTATTGCTGACGCTCCATGGAGGTCGAACCGTCGATATTGTCAAAAGCATCCTGTTGCAGAATCACAAAGTCTATCAATTCCGCCTTCCAGAAAATCAGATGATAATCCAAAGGCACACCGTCATCTCCCAAGATGTCTATCTGCTCTGCCGTTTCCCGACCCCGAACCAGCATATTCCGGGCTTCGTTCACGTCAGCAATCCAGGTGTCTGAAATGTTCTTCCTCGCATATTCCACAAACTCCGGATATTCCAGGTATTTGGAATAAGATTCCAGCGTATCGATTGCCGGATAACGCTTGGAGTCCGCACGAGCCTGGGACAGCGCGTAGAAACAACGTGCCACCTTCTTGGTGGATTCGGTTACCGGCTCTTTCAAGTTACCTCCGGCGGGAGAAACGGTTCCGATAAAAGTCACAGAACCCGTCTTTCCGTTATTCAGATAAACCATACCCGCACGGGCATAGAAGTTGGAAATAATGGCCGACAAGTCCATCGGGAAAGCATCCTGTCCGGGCAACTCTTCCATACGGTTCGACATTTCACGCAAAGCCTGCGCCCAACGGGAAGTAGAGTCGGCAAGCAACAGCACCTTCATGCCCATGGCGCGGTAATACTCGCCGATGGTCATCGCCGTATATACGGAAGCCTCACGGGCAGCCACCGGCATGTTGGAGGTGTTGGCGATAATCGTGGTACGCTCATACAGGGAACGTCCGGAACGCGGGTCTTGCAACTCCGGGAATTCCGTAAAGATTTCCACAACCTCGTTGGCACGTTCACCGCAAGCCGCCATGATGATGACATCAGCATCGGCAAAACGAGCCAGGGCATGTTGCAACACCGTCTTTCCCGTACCGAACGGACCGGGGATAAAACCCGTACCGCCTTCCAGCATCGGATTCATCGTATCAATGACCCGGACACCGGTTTCCATTTGCCGGAACGGACGCGGCTTGTCCACGTAATTCCGGACAGCCACCTTCACCGGCCATTTCTGTACCATCGTGATTTCATGCTCTTTTCCGTCTCCGTCTTTCAACACGGCAATGGTATCTTTTATGGTGTACTCCCCTTCGGCAGCCACGGAAACCACCGTGTACTCTCCCTCAAACTTGAAAGGCACCATAATCTTGTGGTCCAACCAGTTTTCTTTCACATTGCCCAGCCAATCCGCAGCCTTTACCACGTCTCCGGCCTTTGCCAGGGGAGTAAAGCTCCACTTCTTGTCTTCTTCCAACGGATTGGTGTACTCGCCTCTTTTCAAGAAGACGCCGGTCATCTTGTCCAGGTCATTCTGCAAACCGTCAAAGTTCTTCGACAACAAACCGGGACCAAGACTCACTTCGAGCATGTGATTTTCAAATTCAACAGGCATTCCCGGCTTCAATCCCCGGGTGCTCTCAAATACCTGCACATAAGCAAGGTCTCCAACCACCTTGATAACCTCCGCCATCAACCGCTCCCCGTTCTCCTCGATGAAACAAATCTCATTCTGAGATACGGGACCTTCCACTTTCACCAATACCAGGTTGGAAATAATGCTATGGACTTTTCCTTGTGTTTTAGCCATTATTTAATTATTTAAATTGTTCATCAAACTGAAAACTTCGCCTGAATTTTTCCACCAATTCCATGAAAACTTTCCTGCCCGATTCCGAGTTCATTTTACTCCAGCGTTCCACAATCATGAGACGCAACATGTAACTGATGACTCTTTCTATGGAGAAATATTCAAAAGTCACCGCCTCGTCCAGGAAATTCCAGAAAATCAAATCCAGTCCCCGTTCCCGTACCACCAGATTAGCGTTTTCCATCAAAGCCAAGACTAACACCACAAACGGGAAATCCATGGGAAGTCAGAAATCCTTGTCAGTGGAAGT
>CAMWQQ010000129.1 GCA_947176455.1 uncultured Odoribacter sp.
ACAAATACGAGGCGTTGAAAGACATGGACAATGCGGAACTCATCATCAACACCAGTAAGAAATTGGACGAACTTTCCAAAGCCATGTACATTCAGAGCAGGTCTTATGACGAAATCGAAACGCTTGCCAAAAACAAAATCGACATGCTCACCTCCATTCCGGCAATTTTACCGGTATCCCTAAAAAATCCAAGGACTCACCTTTCCTCTTCTTTCGGCTACCGTGTCCACCCCATTTATAAAACCGTAAAACTACATGCGGGCATGGACTTCGGAGGAGCGATAGGCACTCCGATATACGCCACCGGAAACGGGAAAGTGATTTATGCCGGCTTGCAAAAGGGATACGGGAAAAGCATCCTGATCGACCACGGCTTCAACTACAAGACGCAATACGCCCACCTGAACAGCTACAACGTCAAGGCGGGGCAAAAAGTAAAACGAGGCGATATCATCGGCTATATGGGCAACACCGGTATGTCAACCGGTCCTCACGTACACTACGAGGTCAGGAAGAACGGAGCTCCGGTGGATCCGATTAACTACTATTTCAACGACCTGAGCGCCGACGAATACGACAAACTGGTAGAAGAAGCCAACAATAACGGACAGTCAATGGATTAAAGGGCCATGGAACAACAGGAAAACAAACCACTGAAAGTATACTACTCTATCGGTGAAGTTGCCGACATGTTCGGTGTGAACACCTCGTTAATCCGATTCTGGGAAAAGGAATTCGACGTCATAAAACCGCACAAGAACAAAAAAGGCAACCGTCAGTTCACCAAATCGGACATTGACAATTTCCACTTGATCTACCATCTGGTGAAAGAAAAAGGCATGACGTTGAAAGGCGCCCAGATGAAACTCCTGGAGAACAAGACGGAAACGGAAAAAAACTTTGAAATCGTCAAACACCTGAAAGCCATCAAAGAAGAGTTGCTTTCCATTAAAGAACAGTTGTCCTGATTCTCTTGCAATCTGCTTGAAAATGACCTTAGTAAAAGATATTGTCGCCCTGCTTGAAGACTTCGCCCCGCTAAGCCTTCAGGAGAGTTACGACAATGCCGGACTGGTCTGCGGTAATCCCGAGGCGGAAGTTGCTTCGATACTGCTCACCGTCGATGTCACCGAAGCCGTGATAGACGAAGCCATTGCGGAAGGGCACAACCTCATCATCTCCCATCACCCGCTGGTGTTTCAAGGCATAAAAAAACTATTGCCGGACAACGAGGTCAACCGTTGCCTGATAAAAGCCATCCGGCACGACCTGAACATCTATTCGGCACACACCAACCTGGATTCGGTGCTTCAAGGCGTCAGCAGCCGCATGGCGGACAAACTCGGATTAATCAACCAAAGCATTCTGCAACCGTCGGGCAGATTATTCAGCCTGACCTTTTATACACCGGAAAACGAAGCGGAAAAAGTACGGGCAGCCGTACTGGACTGCGGAGCCGGACACATCGGCAATTACAGCCATTGCTCGTTCAACAGCCGGGGAAACGGCACGTTTCAAGCACTTGACGGCGCCCGACCTTTCGTGGGAGAAATCGGAAAAATCCACACGGAGCCCGAAATCAAGACGGAAATCACCGTCCCCGAATACCTGCTAAACCGGTGCGTCCGGACGCTGAAAGCCGTGCATCCTTACGAAGAGCCGGTGTGGAATGTCGTTTGCCTCGACAACACGAATCCCGTCACCGGACTGGGCATCATCGGAGAACTGCCCGCCCCGGTAGAAAGCCGGCGCTTTTTGCAACACGTGAAAGACACGTTCCATTGCGACATCATCCGGCACACCCCGCTTTGCAAACCGGAAATTAAACGGGTAGCGGTCTGTGGCGGAGCCGGAGCATCCCTCACCAAAGTGGCGATTGCCCGAAAAGCGGACCTCTACATCACCGGAGACTACAAATACCACGACTTTTTCAACGCGGACAACAAACTCATTATAGCGGATATCGGCCACTACGAAAGCGAACAGTATACAAAAGAGATTTTTTATGAGTTAGTTACAAAAAAAATCCCTAACTTTGTCGTTCGATTTTCAAAGGTCGTCACCAACCCGGTCAGTTATCTATGATGCTGGCAAGGCTGAAACAGAGACCGAAACTTGTAATTTGTCAACTTGTAACGAATAATTATATGGCAACGAAAAACAACGAAAAACTGCAAGAACTTTCTGTTGAAGAAAAATTGCAGCACCTCTATGAATTACAACGCATCGACACCGAGGTTGATAAAATCAGGACGCTGAGAGGGGAACTTCCGCTCGAAGTCCAAGACCTGGAAGACGAAATCGCCGGTCTGGAAACCCGTCTTGAGAATCTGAAAAATGAAATCAGCGAGGCGGACAAAAGCATAGCCACCAAAAAACAGGAAATCACCAAATCCGAAGAATTAATCAAGAAATATACCGAACAGCTCGACAAAGTTCGGAACAACCGCGAATACGACGCTCTGACCAAGGAAGTGGAATTCCAGAAACTGGAAATAGAACTTCAGAACAAGCGTATCCGGGAAGCACAAAAGGTAAAAGAGGAAAAGGAAGCCAGCCTGGAAACCGCCTCCAAGCAATACGAAGAGAAGAAAACGGACCTGGATTCCAAAAAAGCCGAACTGAACGACATCATCGCAGAAACCCACAAAGACGAAGAAGCGCTGATGCAGAAATCCGACGAGCTGTCCAAAAACATTGAAGAACGTCTGCTGACCGCCTACCGGAAGATTCGTTCCAATGCCCGCAACGGACTTGCCGTCGTCACCGTGGACCGCGACGCCTGTGGCGGATGTTTCAACAAAATACCGCCCCAGCGCCAACTGGACATCCGCTCACGGAAGAAAATCATCGTCTGTGAATATTGCGGACGCATCCTCATCGACAAGTACATCTGCGACTACGACGGCAGCATGCAGAAAGCAGACCTTGAATCGGCCTTGGAAGCACAAAAGAAAAAAACAAGGAGAATCAGGAAAAACGAAGAATAACAAAAGGCTGCGAAACGCAGCCTTTTTATTGCAAGATAAATAAATGCCTCCTCCGGAGCATTGGATGTCTGAAATCTAATATTTTAAGCATGATTGCTACAAATTACAATCCGAAAGAAAGCGAAGAGAAATGGTACAAGTACTGGATGGACCACAAACTGTTCCATTCCGAAGTGGATAACAGCAGGCAACCTTACTGCGTCGTCATTCCGCCTCCCAACGTCACCGGAGTCCTCCACATGGGACACATGCTGAACAATACCATTCAGGACGCCCTGGTGCGTCGCGCCCGCCTGCAAGGGAAAAATGCCTGCTGGGTGCCGGGAACGGACCACGCCTCTATCGCCACGGAAGCCAAAGTTGTAGCAAAACTGAAAGAGGAAGGCATCCGGAAAACAGACCTCACGCGCGAGGAGTTTCTGAAACACGCCTGGAGCTGGACGGAAAAGCACGGAGGCATCATCCTGAAACAGCTTCGCAGCCTCGGGGCATCCTGCGACTGGGAACGGACGGCGTTCACCATGGACGACCTCCGGAGCGAAAGCGTGATGAAAGTGTTCGTCGACCTGTACAACAAAGGACTGATTTACCGGGGTGTCCGCATGGTCAACTGGGACCCGGCGGCCCTGACGGCATTGTCCGATGAAGAGGTCATCTACAAGGAAGAACACAGCAAATTGTATTACCTCCGCTACAAGATAGAAGGAGAAGACGGGTATGCCGTAGTCGCCACCACGCGTCCCGAAACGATTATGGGGGATACCGCCATGTGTATCAACCCCAAGGATCCCAAGAATCAGCACCTGCGGGGCAAAAAAGTGATTGTTCCGCTGGTCAACCGGGTGATTCCCGTGATTGAAGACGAATATGTCGACATCGAGTTCGGAACAGGCTGTCTGAAAGTCACGCCGGCGCACGATGTAAACGACTATATGCTGGGCGAGAAATACCACCTGCCTTCCATTGACATTTTCAATGACAACGGAACCATCAGCGAAGTGGCAGGACTTTATGTCGGGATGGACCGCTTTGACGTCCGGAAACAAATCGAACAGGACCTGCAAGCCGCCGGTCTGCTCGAAAAGACGGAAGCATACACCAACAATGTCGGTTTCTCCGAACGCACGCACGTGCCCATTGAACCCAAACTGTCCATGCAATGGTTCCTGAAAATGGAGCATTTGGCACAAATCGCCTTGAAACCGGTCATGGACGATGACATCCGTTTCTTCCCGTCCAAGTTCAAGAACACCTACCGTCACTGGATGGAAAACATCAAGGACTGGTGCATCAGTCGCCAGTTGTGGTGGGGACACCGGATTCCGGCATGGTACCTGCCCGAAGGTGGATATGTCGTTGCCACCAACGCCGAGGAAGCCTTGAAGCTCGCCCGGGAAAAAAGTGGCAATCCCGCCCTGACGCTAAACGACCTGCGCCAAGACGAAGACTGCCTGGACACTTGGTTCTCCTCCTGGCTGTGGCCAATCTCTCTGTTTGACGGCATAAACAATCCCGGAAATCCGGAAATCAGCTACTATTATCCGACAAACGACCTGGTTACCGGACCGGACATCATCTTTTTCTGGGTGGCGCGCATGATTATGGCAGGCTATGAATACGAAGGGAAAATGCCGTTCAAGAATGTCTATTTCACCGGTATCGTCCGCGACAAGCTGGGTAGAAAAATGTCCAAATCATTAGGCAATTCGCCCGACCCGCTGGACTTGATAGAGAAATACGGAGCCGACGGGGTACGCGTAGGTATGCTGTTGTGCGCTCCGGCAGGCGGCGACCTGCTGTTTGATGAAAGTCTGCCCGAACAGGGACGCAACTTCACCACCAAGATGTGGAACGCCTTCAAGCTGGTGAAATCTTGGGAAGTTGCCGACATCAAACAGCCTGCCCATGCCCAACTGGCCATTGACTGGTTCAACAACCTGATGAACAAAACGAACGAAATCCTGAACAGCCAGTTCGAGCAATACCGGATTTCCGAAGCCTTGATGACCGTTTACACCACGTTCCGGGATGAATTTTCCTCCTGGTTGCTGGAAATGATTAAACCGGCATACGGACAGCCGATTGACCGGAAGACCTACGAACAGACCGTCCGCATCTTTGAACAATTGCTGCAACAGCTACATCCTTTCATGCCGTTCATCACGGAAGAAATATGGCAAAACCTGCAACCCCGGAAAGATGGAGAAAGCATCATGATTTCCCTGTTGCCACAAACAGCAGATTGCGATGAAAAAGGACTGAGCGATTTCGAAGCGGTCAAGAACGTTATCGTCGGCATCCGAAACATCCGGAAGCAGAACAATGTGGCCTTCAAGGATGCACTCGAACTGAAAGTGAAACGGAACGACCGCTACCCTGCTGCTTTTGCCAGCGTCATCAGCAAAATGGGTAACATCACCGACATCGAGGTGCTCGACGATGCTCCCAAGGGTGCCTGGAGTTTCATCGCGAATACGGTGGAATATTTCATTCCTGCCACAGGACTGGTAAATGTTGAAGAAACGAA
>CAMWQQ010000130.1 GCA_947176455.1 uncultured Odoribacter sp.
GCAATATTCAGCAACTGTTCCATAGAAACAGGATAAAGGGCAAAAGCCACTTTCATCTCACCGCTATCCACTCTCTTCTTCAGTTCGCCCAATCCCCGGATTCCTCCGACAAAATCAATGCGTTTGGAGGTGCGCAAATCCTGAATATCCAGGATATCCGCCAATACATGCTGGGAAAGGATAGTCACATCCAATACGCCAATGGGGTCGTTGTCGTTGTAAGAGCCCGGCTTGGCAATCAGACAATACCATTTACCTCCCAGATACATACTGAACTCATGCAATTTTGCCGGATGATAAATCTCCGTACCCATTTCTTTCACCTCGAAACAGGTATTCAACTTTTCAAGCAACTGAGCCTCGGTCAAACCGTTCAAATCCTTCACTACCCGGTTGTAGTCGATGATTTTCAACTGATGGTCGGGGAAATGCACCGCCATAAAGAAATTATATTCTTCCTTCCCGTTGTGGTTCGGATTCTTAGCCTTGTATTCCGCACCGATGCGAGCAGCGGCAGCCGTCCGGTGATGTCCGTCCGCAACATAGGTATAAGGAACCTTCGTTGCAAACAACTCCTCCAGACGCTTATTGGTCTCCGGACAGTTAATCGCCCAGAAATGATGTCCAAAACCGTCTTCAGCGACAAAATCGTAATCCGCCTTCTGGTTCTTGACAATGTTTTCCACAATAGCGTCTATTTCCGGCACAGCCCGATAGGCAAAAAATACAGGTTCAAGGTTCGCATTCACGTAACGGGTCAGCACCATGCGGTCCTCTTCCTTGTCCGGACGAGTCAACTCGTGCTTCTTGATAATCCCGTTCATGTAATCCTCACAGGCAGCGCATCCGACAATACCATATTGGGTACGTCCCTCCATGGTCTGAGCGTAAATATAAAATTTCGGCTCCTCATCCTGCACCAACCAGCCTTTCTCTTGAAACATCTTAAAGTTCTCGACGCTCTTGTTGTACACCACCTCAGAATGGATATCCGTACCGGCAGGGCAGTCGATTTCCGCACGCGTGACGTGCAACAACGATTTCGGTTTTCCGGCAGCCATTTGAGCCGCTTCTTCCGAATTCATGACATCGTACGGCAAACAAGCCAGCTCTTCACATACGGCCTGATTGGGGGTACGCAAACCCTTGAATGGTTTTACTATAGCCATAAAATACGATTAACGATGATTATTTATTTACTTTGAATTTTGCATCTCCATGTTCCAGGAAAGCCACAATCTGACGGGCGGCCGCAAGACCGGCATTCACATTCGCTTCCTCCGTCTGGGCACCCATTTTCTTCGGAGTGAAGAAATAACGGCCTTCAAATGCAGCGTATGCCGCGGCATTGTCCGGAGCGATATCTGAAATGTACTTGAAATCGGGACGGTCAGCCATCAATTTCACCAAACCTTCCTCATCAATCACTTCCTTACGGGCAGTATTAATCAATACGGCACCTTTCGGCATCCTGTTCAACAGCTCGTAGTTGATTGATTTCTTGGTCTGTTCCGTAGCAGGAATATGCAAAGAAACATAGTCGCACATGCTGTACATTTCCTCAGCGGAATGCAAAGGAAGAGCACCGGCAGCCTTGATTTGCTCATCGTTCATGAACGGGTCGAAAGCATACACTTCCATACCGAATCCTTTGGCAATGCGCCCTACGTTCTGTCCAACATTTCCATAAGCGTGAACACCGATTTTCTTGCCTTTCAGCTCACAACCAGACTTCCCGTTATAGAAATTACGAGCCAAATACACTGCCATACCGAATACCAATTCAGCTACGGCGTTGGAATTCTGTCCAGGCGTATTCATCGCCACAACGCCCCGGTCCGTACAAGCCTGCAGGTCGATATTGTCATATCCGGCACCGGCACGTACAATCACTTTCAGCTTCTTGGCGGCATCAATCACCTCTTTCGTCGCCTTATCCGAACGGATAATCATCGCATCAACATCGGCAACGGCAGCGATCAATTCATCCTGAGAAGTATATTTTTCCAACAAAACGAGTTCATATCCCTGAGCTTCTACTATTTCACGGATTCCTTTCACGGCAACAGCGGCAAAAGGCTTGTCAGTAGCAATCAGAACCTTTGTCATAATCTTCAGTATTTACAATTTATCATTTACGATTTATGAAGACAAAGCACGTCGGCTTTGCATCATAAATCGTAAACCCATACTTAATTATTTTTTATGCGTCTTTTCAAACTCCTGCATGGCGGCAATCAAAGCCTTTACATCGTCCATGGTGCAGGCATTATAGGTAGAGGCACGGAAACCACCCACCAGACGGTGACCTTTCACACCTACGATATTCTTAGCCTTGCAGAAATCCAGGAATTCCTTCTCCAGCTCTTCATATCCCTCTGCCATAACAAACGGGATATTCATGCGGGAACGAGAACCCTCTTCAACCACTGCGCGGAACACCGTATTCCGGTCGAACTCGGCATACAGGGCGTTGCATTTTTCAATGGCCAGTTTCTCCATGGCTTCCACGCCACCCATTTTCTTAATCCACTTCAAAGTCTCTCCTACGGCAAAAATGTTGATACAAGGAGGAGTATTGAACATGGAACCGTTTTCCACGTGCGTCTGATATTTCAACATGGTCGGAATCTTGCGGTCAGCCACCACCTTATCCAAATAGTCGTTGCGGATGATGACGAAAGTAGCACCGGCAGGTCCGAGGTTCTTCTGGCAACCGCCATAAATCATCATGTATTTCTTCACATCCACCGGACGGCTGCAGATATCAGAAGACATATCGGCAATCAAAGGCACCGGGCTGTCGATGTCTTCGAAAATCTCCGTACCGCGAATCGTATTGTTGGAAGTGATGTGCAGATAATCCACATCAGTCGGGATTTTAAATCCTTTCGGATAATAAGTGAAATTCCGGTCCTCGGAAGAAGCGATGACTTCTACGTCTCCCCAAAGCTTGGCTTCGGCAATCGCTTTTTTGGACCACACGCCGGTATTCACATAAGCGGCCTTTTTGCCCAAAAAGTTGTAAGGAATCATACAGAACTGCATGCTGGCACCACCGCCCAGGAAAATCACGGAATAATTGTCCGGAATGTTCAACACTTCCTTGAACAAAGCCACCGTTTCATCGTAAACAGCTTGAAAATCAGCAGAACGGTGAGATACTTCCAGAATAGACTGACCGCAACTTCCTAATTCCATTACAGCCTTTGCCGTATTTTCCAAAGTTGAATCCGGCAACTTGCAAGGTCCTGCATTAAAAATATGTTTTCTCATTTCAATATAAATAATTAAAGGTTGTTATTTTATCAAACAATACAAATATGCAAACTTCTTTCGAGATACATCACAAAATGGTCCTCATCCGCCGCATCAAAAGAACGGGGTCTTCACCACTTTCGCCTTCAACGCCTTGTTTCTCACGCGAATGAATATTTCCGTATCCAATTTCTGGAAACCGCTCTTCACGTATCCGGTACCGATAGATTTTCCGGTCAACGGAGATACCGTTCCCGAACAAACGACACCGATTTCATTTCCTTCGGCATCCTCAATCGGATATCCCTGACGCGCGATTCCCCGGTCCATAATCTCAAAAGGTTTCAGGTAACGGGTAGGCTTGTCGTTCTTCAGTTTCTCGTGATATTCCCGCATGATGAAATCATTGCCCGGCACGAATTTGGTAATCCAGCCCAATCCTGCCTCTATCGGTGAATGGTCATCGTCGATTTCATGTCCATACAGACAGAATCCTGCTTCCAAACGAAGCGTATCCCTGGCACCCAAGCCAATCGGTTGAATACCGAACTCTTTGCCTGCCTCAAATACGGCATGCCACAGCTTGTCGGCATCCTCATTGTAGGCATACACCTCGCAACCGCCTGCTCCGGTATAACCGGTCGTCGAGAAAATCACCTTGTCGATTCCGGCAAAAGAAATTTCCTTGAACGTATAGTACTCCATATCGGTCACATTCTCACTGGCCAGCTTTTGCATCGCCTGCAAAGCCAAGGGTCCCTGAATCGCCAACTGGCAAATCCGGTCGGAAGCGTTTTCAAGCTCTACACCCGGCTTCATACCCAATTCCGCACCATACTTGACCACCCAATTCCAGTCCTTCTCAATATTGGCCGCATTGACCACCAACAAATACTTCTCGGGGTTGAAACGGTACACCAGCAAATCGTCCACGATTCCCCCCTTGTCATTGGGGAAACAGCTATACTGCACCTTACCGTCCACCAATGCCGCAACGTCATTGGAGGTCAATTTCTGTACCAACTCAAAAGCCTTGGGACCTTTAATCCAGAACTCTCCCATGTGCGAAACATCAAAAACACCGAGTTTGTGACGAACAGTCAAATGCTCTTCTTTTATGCCCGTATATTCGATAGGCATATTATACCCGGCAAAAGGAGCCATACGGGCACCCAGAGCCTCATGAAAATGAGTAAAAGGAGTTGTTTTCATTGCTTATATCTTTAAATTTAATTCCTGTTTGAACAGCATCCTTGCGAAAAACGCTAACGTTTGCATTCAAACGTTATGGCAAAGATAATAATTAATATCTGTTTTATACTCTTCATTCGTTCTTATTTTTTGAGAGACTTACCCCATTTTATCAGAAAAAACACTTGGTTATTTATTCAAATTGTCATATATTCGGCAAACCCATTGTAAATGCCTAAACACAAAAAAGTATACAATATGGTTAAAAAACTATACAAAAAACATTCTTAAATCCACAAAAACAGAAAATATGATTACACAACTAACAGAGCAACACGGAATTTACATTGCCGAATTCCGAGAATTGAAAAGATTTACGCTTGTCTCAACGGAAGACGTGAGGAATGAATTAAAACCTTTGCTGACTAAAGGCAATGTCCGGCTTATCTTTGACTTGGGAAACATCAAATTCATCGACAGCTGTGGCATCGGGTGCATCATTTCCCTGATCAAGACGGCAAAAAGCAACCAGTCTGAAATCAAACTCTGCAACATATCCCCGGAAGTCATGGAAATCATACACCTCTTGCGCTTAGAAACGATTCTGAACATCGAAAAAGACATGGAAAGCGCCCTTCAGTCTTTCCAAAACAAATAAAAAGGGCGGCAGTTCAAAACTGCCACCCCTTTTCTCCTATATCAATCATCTATCAATCTCCCAACGTAGCAACCATAACAGCCTTTATGGTGTGCATCCTGTTCTCTGCTTCGTCAAACACAATGGAATTGGCAGACTCGAAAACCTCCTCGGTCACCTCAACGCCGTCCAAGCCGAACTGGTTGTACACGTCGCGTCCCACTTTGGTTTCCAGATTATGGTAAGCGGGCAGACAGTGCATAAACTTGCAGTGCTTGTTTCCAGTCATTTCCATCACCTTCGCATTCACCTGATAAGGCTTCAGCATGGCAATCCGTTCCGCCCATACCTCTGCCGGTTCTCCCATGGATACCCAAACATCGG
>CAMWQQ010000131.1 GCA_947176455.1 uncultured Odoribacter sp.
GGAAAATATGGCAGTCAACTCCACCGCCTATCTGGAACAGGATGAAAACGGGAAAAACAAGGCTTTGGGCAATCCGACAGAAGCGGCGTTGCTGCTCTGGTTGCACGAACAAGGCACCGATTACCTGACGGTCCGGACGAAAGCGAAAGTACTTGAACAACTCGCTTTTTCCACCGAACGCAAGTTTATGGCAACGCTGGTGCGTTCTTCGCTGGACAACCGAACGATACTTTATGTGAAAGGAGCTCCGGAAATCGTATTGTCCCGATGCAGCGGAGTGGCAACGCCCAAGGGTATCATTCCCGTATCGGAATGGCAGGAATCCATTGAAAAGCAGTTGTCAGAATACCAGAACCAGGCTATGCGAACCTTGGGATTTGCCTATCGGACTGTGGAAAACGACCGGCATGACGGAATCGAATCGCTATTGGACGGCAATTGGACCTTTTTAGGCATAGTCGCCATATCCGATCCGGTACGGGAGGATGTGCCTGCTGCCGTCCAAAAGTGTATGCAAGCCGGCATCGACGTGAAAATCGTCACCGGAGACACGGCGGCAACCGCCCGGGAAGTCGGACGCCAAATCGGTTTGTGGAACGATGCGACAGACAGCGGTGAACAAATCATCTCCGGAACGGAATTTGAACAGCTCGCCGACGCGGAAGCCGCCCTCCGGGCGCAGAAACTGAAAATCATGTGCCGGGCACGTCCTACGGACAAACAGCGTTTAGTGCAACTCTTGAAACAATCCGGTGCCGTGGTTGCGGTTACGGGGGACGGTACCAACGATGCTCCGGCACTGAACTATGCCGACGTGGGACTTTCCATGGGATCGGGCACTTCCGTTGCCAAAGAAGCCAGCGACATCACCCTGCTCGACGATTCGTTCAACAGCATCGCCACCGCCGTGATGTGGGGACGCTCCCTTTACCACAACATACAGCGCTTTATCCTGTTCCAACTGACCATTAACCTGTCCGCCCTGCTGATTGTATTGGTCGGTTCCTTGCTGGGACATGAACTTCCCCTTACCGTTCCCCAGATGTTGTGGGTGAATATGATTATCGACACTTTTGCCGCGGCCGCACTGGCTTCTCTCCCGCCCGACCCTCGCGTTATGGACGAGAAACCGCGCAAAACCGCTAATTTTATCATCACCACTCCGATGAGACGTCACATCTTGGGCATTGGCATTTCTTTCGCCGTGTTCCTGCTCGGCATGATGTTTTGGTTTGATTATTCCGAAGGAGGCATTTCCAAATATGAATTGTCTGTTTTTTTCACCACGTTCGTTATGTTGCAATTCTGGAACATGTTCAATGCCAAAGCTTTCTTATCCCGTACTTCAGCATTCAAACACCTGAAAGCAAGCACCGGATTTTTAATCGTCCTCGTCATTATCCTGGTCGGACAATATCTAATTGTCCAGTTTGGCGAAGACGTATTCCGAACCCACCCCCTCAGTTGGAAAGATTGGGGCATCCTTATCGGAGGGACTTCGCTAGTCCTGTGGATTGGAGAAATAGCAAGACTATTATCCCGGAAAAACGGGCGGAAATAGCGAAACCAACTACCTTTTCTTGCAAACGAAGTATTGCGGGTGATAAGTCAGCGGGCAACGTCCTCCTGTCTGGAAACGTTCCTTGTATTCACGGACAAACTTTTCCAGTCGTCCGGGTGTCCAAGATTCTCGGAGATTCATCGCATTGACACCCGTGTTTTTTACGTGTCTCAGCACGTCCAAAGGATGCTCGAATTCCAATACGCAGTAATCCTCTTCGGCATGCACGACCTCCAAACAAGGAGAAAGCAAATCCGTCATTTCTGCCAAAGAATAATAGGTCAGTCCGGTACCCGTCAGCGACCTCAATTCCTTGCAATTTTCTTTCCCGAACGTACTGAACACCATAATCCCTCCCGGACACAGCCGAGCGGAAAGCCGAGCGAACGTTTCTGCCGGACAGGCAAGCCATTGAAACGTGGAAGCGGAAACAATCAGGTCAAAACACCCCTCCACCGCTATCTGCTCTATGTCTCCGACCAGACAATGCTCCGGAGGCAGTTGACATCGTGTCGCGGTTTTGGCACACATGACATCCACCAGGTCATTTATAAACAACCCGTCCTTCCCGTATTTTCCCGTTAACCGTTCGGTCAGCAGACCAGTACCGCATCCCACTTCCAGTATGTCGCCGGACACACCCGGAACATAGGCATCCAAAAGCGCTGTCAGTCGCCGGACAATCGCCTTCTGGGCATCAGCATGGTCATCGTAACTTTCCACGCTTTTCCGGAACCGGTGCCTTATTTCCGCCTTGTCTATCATATTATTCTCCAACGATTTCTTCCCAGCTTTCAAACTGGAAAAACGGGAAATGTCCTCCCGATAGCATTTGTATTTTCGCCCCTCTCTCCGTCCACCATGCCTGTTGTCCCGCAACCGGAAAAATCACATCCTGCTCGGAAATGTACACTTTATCCCACGCCAAGACGCTTTGCAGAACGGCGCTTTTCTCCCGGATGCGACTCAATTCTTCGCAAACCTCGCCAATCGGTCGGCAGGTAAACTCCGTTACCGGATGCTCTGTCCGACCGTCCAGCATTCGGGCAACGAATTTTTCACGCCCTTTCTCAGTCATCCCTTTTTCGGTCAATGCGTAAACCCGTACCGGTATGCCGTAATGGTCATCCACCGGGCGTTCCGTCCCGTTCAAGGCAATCTGTTTCAACGAGCGAATGTTCCGTGTGGTCAGAAACTGGGCGGTCGCCCAGACCCCCATGGACCAGGCAACGATGATCACCTCCCGATAAGCGCCCAAATCGGGCAACGCCCCCAATTCCAGACTGCGATAATCGTAGAACATCAGCACGTCCGACTGGCATTTCAGATGCTTCACCGCCTGACCGTCCATGCCCCAGCCGTTGAAAAAAAGAATTACCCGACCGTTTCCGGTTTTGTTCAACCACTCTATTCGCATCGTTTTCAGGACTTATTATTCCAAACACCCCAGAAATTCAAACAAACATTCGTAATCTTCTATCGGAATGGAAGCATTCAACGAAAAACGAATCCGGGCTTCATTCTTGGGCACGGTGGGATATCTCACCGGCAAGGCAAAAAAGCCGTTGTCCTGCAACATGCCCGCCATATCCAAACTATTCTCGTTCGAACCGCATACCATGGGAACGATGTGCGAACTGCCCCTGGTCTCAAAGCCTTTTGCTATCAGCACATGCCGCAAACGTTCCGAAACCTCTGCCAATTTGATTCTCAAATCATAAAAATCGGGCATCCGGTTCAGGATAAACCGGGTCCAGGCGACATTCACCGGAGGCAAAGCGGTCGTAAAAATCAAACTACGCTGCGTGTTGATTAGGTATTCCCGGAACAACTCCTCGCAAACCACAAACGCCCCCATGGAAGCGAATGCCTTGCCGAAAGTTCCGACGATAAAGTCAATCTCCTCTGTACAAGCCTGTTCCTCGCAACAACCTAAACCGTTTGTTCCTCGGACGCCAATCGCATGCGCCTCGTCCACATACAAAAAAGCGTCAAACTCCTTTTTTATCTCACACAATTGTTGCAAATCCGCCACGTCTCCATCCATGCTGAAAACGGATTCCGTCACGATAAAGACATTTTCATACTCTTCCCGGTGCTGCATCAACAGGCTTTGCAAATGTTCGTAATCCAGATGCCTGTAACGTACCATTTGCGCATCGCTCAACCGCAGACCGTCGATGATGCTGGCATGCACCAGCTTGTCGGCGATAATCAGGTCGCGCTTTCCCGTCAAAGCCGGAAGTATGCCGATATTGGCATGATAACCGGAATTAAACACCAATGCCGATTCCTTGTCGTACAAACTTGCCAAATCGTCCTCAAGCATTTTATAATACTGATGATTTCCCGAAAGCAACCGGGACGAGGCGGCACTGTATGCCATGACATCGGTTTCCGAACGGAATTCCTCTATCAGACGGGGATTGGAAGACAAGCCCAAATAATCATTGGACGAAAGATTCAACATCTCCCTGCCGTCCACGTGTATCAGAAAACCGTTGTGCACCGTATCCCGCAACACCCGGAAATTACCGGCTTCCTTTATCAATTCCAATTTCTTGCTATATCGCTCCTTGTTCATCGGGACTTATTTTATATCCTTGACTATCTTCAACAAGGCACTGGTCAAGCGACTCAATTCCTCCGGACGGATGATGTAGGGAGGCATGATGTACACCAGTCTGCCGAACGGACGCACCCAGATGCCTTCCTCGACGAATTTCGCCTGCAACACCGCCATATTGACCGGTTCTTTCATCTCTATCACCCCGATAGCTCCCAGTACCCGGACATCCGCCACCTGTTCCCAACCGGTGGCCGGTGCCAGTTCTTCTTTCAACTGTCGTTCGATGCCTCCAATCATTTTTTCCAAATCATACCCTTTCACCAAATCAATCGAGGCGGAAGCCACGGCACAAGCCAAGGGATTGCCCATAAAAGTAGGTCCGTGCATAAACACGTAAGGGTCTCGGGAACAAATCGTCGTCGCCACGGCCTCCGTCGCCATGGTTGCCGCAAAAGACAGATACCCTCCCGTGATGGCTTTGCCGATACACATGATATCCGGCGTAATCGAGGCGTGCTCTACCGCCCACAGCTTGCCGGTTCGACCGAATCCCGTAGCGATTTCGTCGCAAATCAGCAACACCTCATATTGGTCACACAAAGCCCGAACTTCCTTCAGGTAATCGGCTGAATAAAACCACATTCCGCCGGCTCCCTGAACAATCGGTTCAAGGATGACTGCGGCCATATCCTTGTGATGCTCGCTGATGCAAGCCTTAAATTCGCGGATATCCTCCTCCCGACACGGTTCACCCACTCGGCATTCCGGACGACGGATGAAATATTGTATCGGCAGATTGCCGTGAAAAATACCGTGCATGCCGGTCACGGGGTCGCAAACAGACATCGCATTCCAAGTGTCGCCATGGTATCCCTTGGTAATGGTCATAAAATGCTTCTTCTCTTCCCGCCCGGCAGCATACCAGTATTGCAAAGCCATTTTCATGGCCACTTCAACAGCCACTGAACCGGAATCGCAGAAAAAAATCTTGTCCAGTCCACGCGGTGCAATGGAAAGCACTTTCTGAGCCAATTCCACTGCCGGACGATGCGTGAATCCGCCGAACATCACGTGCGACATCTCTTTCAACTGCCGTTCGACAGCCGCATTCAACACCGGATGATTGTAACCGTGAATCTCACACCACCAGGAAGACATACCGTCAATCAGCCGCCTTCCGTCCTCCAGTTCAATATAAACTCCCTGCGCCCCTTTCACCGGATACACCGGCAACGGGTTCACCGTCGACGTATAAGGATGCCAGATATGCTCCCTGTCGTATTGCAATAACTCTTCTGTCGTCATAATCCCCAAA
>CAMWQQ010000132.1 GCA_947176455.1 uncultured Odoribacter sp.
GATGGATACCGGGCATGCCGTTTGCCGAAGGAGGACCTTCAAAAAAGACAAAGGAGGGATGACCTTCACGAGTCTTCAGACTCATGTCGAACGTGTTGTTCTCTTCCCATGCTTTCAGCACTTCTTTGTTTATGCCGGAAAGGTCCAAATTTTTATATTCAGGAAATTTCTCGCTCATGGTTTGTATATTTTTTGTTATTGTATTCGCTGAATGATGAGGTCGCCTGCAAAATCCACCATCTTCCGTCCGAGACAACCTTGTGTTAATTGAAGTGCAAATATATTATTTTTCAGTGGAATTGGAATAACTCTGCCGACAAAAAGCCAATAATTAATCAAAGATAGTTAAATGATTTCACCTACCTTGATGTCGAATTTGACAGTATACATCACAAAGAGTTCAGATAATTTTCAATCTCTTCCTTTGTGTTGCATGTCACACACAGACCTTCTCTGCAAGACCTTTCCGCTTCATCTATACGGGCTTGCAATTCCGGTGTAATCATCAAATCTTCTTTGCCTACGCTGACCAATGCGTATATCTGATTCTTTCGGCGGATGAGCACCCGTTCACCATTATCAGCCCGTGCAAAAGATGCTGCGAGGTTGTTGCGATATTCTTTTATCGATAGTGCTTCCATGTCTATAAAATTTTGGCTTAATGCAAAGTTAAGTCATTTTCAACAAGTAACAAACCCGTAAACAAAAATATACGTTGGGGGTTAATTGTTTGCCACGACAAAGCGGGCGGTGAGCCGGCTTCGTTGCTCAACGAGTACTTGCTTGTCTCCGGTGAGTTGCCGGATGATGTCGTCCGTGTAGTGGCGAATCGTCAGCAGGCGTACGTTTTTGTTGTACAACACCTCGTACTCGTCGTGCAATTCCTTGATGAAACTTTCAAAAATGGCTTCGTTGTGGTCGATGCAGAAAGAGAACGTAATGGCGGAGTTCTGCATCAGGTTGAGCCGTAGCCTGTATTTTGCCAGCGTGGCGAAAATGCGGCTTAACTTTTCTTCCGCAATGAACGAGAAATCCCGAGGCGACAGGGTCAACAGCAGTTGGTTGTCTTTGTCGATGTAAATGGGAGGCAATTTCAGTTTTTCGTCCAGTTCGCGAATGACTGACCCCGGAGCTTCCGGATGCAAGAACGACTTGACATATAGCGGTATCTTTTTGTTCTGCAAGGGCTTGATTGTCTTGGGATGAATGACTTTCGCCCCGCAGTTGGACAATTCAATCGCTTCCTTGTAGGACAGCTTGCTGATGATTTCCGTGTTTTCGTACAGTTTCGGGTCGGCGTTCATGATGCCGGGGACATCTTTCCAAATCGTCACGTCGTCGGCATCCAGCAGGTTTGCCAGCAGAGCTGCCGTGTAATCCGACCCCTCGCGTCCCAGCGTGGTGGTCTGGTTGGTGGTCGTTCCGGCGATGAATCCCTGGGTGATGTACATAAACGTATTCTGGAAAGTGAAGACTTTCCGGCACAACTGGGCGGAAAGTTCTTGGTTCACGCAGGCATTTCGGTAATTCTGGTCGGTGATGAGGCATTTCCGGATGTCCGTGAACTTCGCCTTTCGTCCCTGTTTCTCCAGATAGGCGGCAATAATGGTCGTTGAAAGCAATTCACCGAAACAAATGATGCGGTCGTATTCGTAATCATACGACAGGGAAGGTTCGCTGTCGAGGATTGCCTGGAGTTCATCGTACAAATGCCGGACCAGGTGGTCGGCTTCGTTGCTGCCGGCGCCGAAAAGGTCCTGGATGATGTTTTGATGAAAATCCTTGATGAACTGGAAAGCGGAAGCCATTTCTTGCGTTTTGTAGAAATAGGCGTTGCACAGTCTTTCCAGGGCATCGGTCATTTTACCCATTGCGGAAACGACGATTATCAGGTTTTCTTTTGGGGTATTTATGATTTTAAACAGGTTTTTTACACCCTCGGCATCTTTTACGGATGCGCCACCGAATTTGTATACGTTCATCTTTTTAATGGTTAAGCACTTTCCCTATTTTGAGGCTGCTAAGTTAGGGATTTAAATCGAATAATCGAACAAATGGGTTCAAGGTGGGAAAGAAAAACGGACGGACACTATCAATTTATTGAAAACGTTTGTGTATTACGATTTCTTATTTTAACTTTGTAAAAACTGACAAAATAGCATTCTGGGGATGAACAAAGTAACAACTTTAAACCAGTTTATCATTGAACAGCAAATCCGGGTGCCACAGGCGACGGGAGGTTTTTCCGGCTTGTTGCATCACGTGGGCATTGCCGCCAAGAAGGTGAACCGGGAAGTGAACAAGGCGGGACTGGTGGACATATTGGGCAGGGCTGGTGTCGAGAACATACAGGGAGAGGAGCAACAGAAACTGGATGTCTATGCCAATGAGACGTTTATTGCGGAATTGAAGGCGAGCGGGGAATGCTGTGCGGTTGCTTCGGAGGAAAATCAGGACATTGTCATTTTTGACGAGGATTTGTCCCGGGACGGGAAATACGTGTTCTGTATGGACCCGTTGGACGGTTCTTCCAACATTGACGTGAATGTTTCCATAGGTACGATTTTTTCCATATATCGCCGGAAATCCCCCATAGGGGAAGTGGCAAATCTGGACGACTTTTTGCAAAAAGGCAGTCAGTTGGTGGCGGCGGGATACGTGATTTACGGTTCATCCACGATGCTGGTCTATACGGCGGGGAACGGGGTGAACGGTTTTACGCTCGACCCGTCCATTGGTGAATTTTGCCTTTCGCATCCGAACATAAAGACACCCGCAAGCGGGACGATATATTCCATAAATGAAGGGAACTATGAAAAGTTTCCGGTAGGGGTGAAAAAGTATATCAAGTATTGCCAGGAAACCGACAAGAAATCCGGCAGGCCTTATACCTCCCGTTACATCGGTTCGCTGGTTGCCGATTTTCACCGGAATCTGCTGAAAGGAGGGATTTTTGTCTATCCGGAGACCAAGAGTCATCCGACGGGCAAGTTGCGTTTGTTGTACGAATGCAACCCCATTGCTTTCATTGCCGAACAGGCGGGAGGACTGGCGACGGACGGAGAAAGGCGGATTCTGGACATAATGCCGGAGAGCATTCATCAGAGAGTGCCGTTTTATACCGGTTCCCGGGATATGATGAAAAAAATCACGGAATTTTTGCAGTTTTTTAATAATATATAGGAAACGATTTTTGTGCGGATGTGCGAATTAAATAAAACAAAGATATGATAAACAGACAATTGTTGAATCCAGCCAGCGTTGTGGTGGTTGGTGGCTCGGATGATATTCAGAAACCGGGTGGCAAAGTGCTAAAAAATATGTTAGACGGGCACTTTAAGGGTGCATTGTACGTGGTTAATCCGAAGTTGGACGAAGTGCAGGGCGTCCGGTCGTTCCGGGATGTGAAAGACTTGCCCGAAACGGAGTGCGCCATTCTGGCGATTGCGGCGAAGTATTGCCCTGCTGCCGTAGAAGTCTTGGCTAAGGAAAAGAATACCCGTGCCTTTATCATCCTGTCCGCCGGTTTTAGCGAGGAGAATGCGGAAGGCAAGGCATTGGAGCAGCAGATTACGGAAACGGTCAATTCCGTGGGCGGTGCTTTGATTGGACCGAATTGCATCGGTGTGCTGACCGTCAATTACAATGGCGTATTTACAACGCCTATCCCCAAATTGGATCCGGCGGGAGTTGATTTCGTGTCCGGTTCCGGTGCGACGGCATTGTTTATAATGGATGCCGGTATGCAGAAAGGCGTGAAATTTTCCAGTGTGTTTTCCGTGGGCAATTCCGCCCAGTTGGGCGTGGAGGAAGTGCTTGAATACTGGGACGAGTCGTTCGACCCGGCAACCAGTTCGCGCATTAAGCTGATGTATGTGGAGAGCATCGACAAGCCGGAGAAACTCTTAAAACACGCATCTTCCCTGATTCGGAAGGGATGCCGTATCGCGGCCATCAAGTCCGGCGGTTCTGCGGCGGGAAGCCGGGCGGCTTCGTCGCATACCGGGGCGTTGGCAAGTTCCGACGTGGCGGTGGAGGCATTGTTCCGCAAAGCCGGAATTGTACGTTGTAACGGACGCGACGAGTTGGCGACGGTGGCGGCCATTTTCAGCTATCCGGAACTCAAAGGCAAGAATATGGCGATTGTCACCCATGCGGGAGGACCGGCGGTGATGTTGACGGATGCGCTTTCGGACGGGGGAATGGAGGTGCCTCATTTGGAAGGGCCGAAGGCGCAGGCGTTGCTGGAGAAATTGTTTAACGGTTCGTCCGTCGGCAATCCGATTGATTTTCTGGCAACGGGAACGGCGGAACAGTTGGGCGTGATTCTGGATGCCTGCAACCGGGATTTTGACAACATCGACGGTATGGCGGTCATCTTCGGAAGCCCCGGACTTTTCCCGGTTTTTGACGTTTATGACGTATTGAGGGAGAAGATTGCCGCATCTTCCAAGCCGATTTATCCGATTTTCCCGTCTTCCATGGTGGTGAAAGCCGAGATTGACGACTTTGTGAAGAAAGGTGGCGTTTATTTTCCCTATGAGGTGAATTTTGGAAACGCTTTATGCAAGATATATCATACTCCGGCGCCGCAACCGGCAGAGCCGGTATTGCCCGAGGTGGACAAGAAGCGCATCCGTACCGTAATCGACCGGGCGGACAACGGCTATCTGGCTCCGGAACAGATTCACGAGTTGCTGGATGCCGCCGGAATTGCCCGAGCCAAGGAAGGCGTGGCGGATACGGAGGAGAAAATCGTGGAACTGGCACGGCAGATTGGTTTCCCGCTGGTGATGAAGGTGGTGGGACCGGTTCACAAGTCGGATGTCGGAGGAGTGACGTTGAACGTAAGGGACGAGGAAACGGTGCGTCGCGAATTTCGCCGGATGATGCAAATCAAGGATACGCACGCGGTTATGCTGGCTCAGCAGTTGACCGGAACGGAGGTGTTTATCGGAGCCAAGCGCGAAGACAAGTTCGGACACATGGTGCTGTGCGGTCTGGGTGGTATCTTCATCGAAGTATTGAAGGACGTGAAAGCCGGATTGGCGCCCATTGCGCAGTCTGAAGCCCTCGATATGATTCGCAGCCTCAAATCCTACAAGATTATTCAGGGCGTGCGGGGTCAGGAGCCGGTCAATGAACAGAAATTCGCCGAGGCGGTTGCCCGCGTTTCCGTACTGGTACGGGTGGCTCCCGAAATCTTTGAAATGGACCTCAATCCGCTTCTCGGCAACAAGGACCAAGTGGTGGCTGTCGATGCCCGTATCCGCATTGAAAAATAAGTACGTATGAAAAAACAAGATTTCATATTTCTGATAGGGGTGGCAGTTCTGCTGCTGCCCTTTTTTATTTGTCCGCCTGTCACTGCGTGGTATCACTACTTCAATGCAGACCACGTTATGGTGATGCGCTTCTTGAAGTTCGCTATT
>CAMWQQ010000133.1 GCA_947176455.1 uncultured Odoribacter sp.
GGCGATTGTCTGCATCGTGGGCGATTTTGCCGCCGGCAAGGCAGGATTGGACGCCCTGGTGCTGAACGCTCTGTCAGACGTTCCTTTGCGCATGATTTCCTACGGAGGTAGCGAGCACAACATTTCCGTGCTGGTCAAGGAGGAAGACAAGAAAAAGGCGATGAGCGACCTGAGTCACAAATTGCTGGACGTACAAGAATAAACGTCACCGCCCGTCCCGGATATTTTGTCCCTCGAACAACCGTAAAACCGATTCCGATGAGAAACCTCGAGCAAATCAAACGCCTGTCCACCCCGTCCTATTATTACGACATCGAATTACTCGATGAGACCCTGCACGCATTGCACAAAGAAGCCGACGCATACGGCTATCACGTGCATTATGCCGTCAAGGCAAATGCCAATCCCGTATTGCTCAAGCGCATCAGCCGGCAAGGACTGGGAGCGGACTGCGTCAGTGGCAATGAAATCAAGCGGGCACTGGAATGCGGTTTTCCTGCCGACAGCATCGTTTATGCCGGGGTTGGAAAAAGCGATGCAGAAATAGAACTGGCACTGGAGCAGGACATTTTCTGCTTCAACTGCGAATCACTGCCGGAAATACAAGTCATCGACGAAATAGCGGGACGCATGGGCAAAAAGGCAAAAATCGCCCTGCGCATCAACCCGAATGTCGATGCCCACACCCACCATTACATCACGACGGGCATTGAAGAAAACAAATTCGGCATATACCTGTATGACTTGGAGCACGTGGTGCAGGAAACATTGCAACGGTCGCACATTCAATTGACAGGCTTGCATTTTCACATCGGCTCGCAAATCACCGACATGAGCGTTTTTCGAGGACTTTGCATCCGAGCGAATGAAATTCAGGCAAACCTGAAAGAACACGGTCTGATTCTACCCCATATCAATTTCGGAGGAGGTTTGGGCATCAACTACCAGGAACCCGACCGGCAACCCATAGCGGATTTCAAGGCTTATTTCGCCACCTTCGCCCGATTTTTTGAACCGATGCCTCACCAGCAGGTTCACTTTGAACTGGGCAGGTCGGTCGTAGCCCAGTGTGGCAATCTGATTGCCAAGGTATTGTATGTAAAAGAGGGAAAGAATCGGAGATTCGTCATCCTGGACGCAGGTATGAACGATTTGTTGCGCCCCGCTCTCTACCAAGCATTCCACCAAATGGAGAACCTCACCTCAAACCTGCCGGAAGCAAAATACGACATCGTCGGACCGATTTGCGAATCCGCCGACTGCTTCGGCAAAGACATCGCCCTCAACGCCACCCAACGTGGCGACCTCATCGCTATCCGCTCTTGTGGCGCCTACGGTGAAACCATGGCATCCCGCTACAACCTACGCGACCTACCCCACTGCGCCTACTCGGAATAACCGGCAAAAAATATGCCCTAAACTCAGTTTTTTGTAAAAATTGCGGTTATAATCGCAGAAATTTGTACCTTGTCGTCTCTTAATCGTGATTTTTTGTATGGCAGTAAAAGTTGACACCAGAAAAGAAATAATCTTCGGCTCATCAGATGCAAACGTTTCTCGCGAACTGACAAAGAAAGAGAAGAACGGTGAACTTCGCAAAGTAGCACCACGCATTTACACCTCGAATCTTGTGGACAGTCTGGAAAATATTGTACGTCGCAATCTTATTGACATTCTGGTTTATCGTTACCCCAATGCCCTCATAAGCCATCGTAGCGCCAAGGAAATGCGACCCACTGCCACCGGTGATTTCTTCCTGACCAACTCAACAACAAGGCGAGTAACCGATTTACCGGGCATAACCTTAAATTTCATCAAGGGACCCAAAGCGACTTCCCAGGATATTCCGTTAATGGGGATACACATATCTGGCGAGTACAGGTATATGCTTGAGAATATGCAAATATCCAGAAAATCAGGCGATGAGTCACGTATTTTACCAATAAGCGTCATAGAAAACAAACTCGAACAACTGTTACTTACAGGGGGAGAAGACCGGCTGAACCAATACCGGGATGAATTGAGGAAAGTAGCTAACGAATTGGGTATGCAGACCGAATTTGCCAAACTCAACAATATCATTTCGGCATTACTTTCAACTCACAATACCAAGGTATTGTCAACCGATTCCGCCAAAGCTCTTGCCTCCGGAAATCCCTTTGACCCAACAAGAGTAGAATTATTTGAGATTCTTTTTGAGGAAATAAAAGACCGATATTTCATCATCCGCAACAATCGCAATACGGACGAAGAATCGTTTCGTCTTTTCTCGTTCTTTGAAAGCTACTTTTCAAATTACATAGAAGGAACAGAGTTTGACGTAGAGGAGGCAAAGGCTATTGTCGACTCCGGAATTCCTATGCCCCGACGAAACGAAGATTCGCATGACATACTCGGTACCTTCAAAATATTGTCGAACCGTGCCGAGATGATGCAAACACCAACATCTCCCAAAGAATTGTTTGCCATTCTGAGTCATCGGCATTCCGTTCTACTCGAAGGCAGACCGCACATGAACCCCGGTGTTTTCAAAATGAAGAACAACCGTGCCGGACAAACTGAATTTGTCGCTCATCAACTTGTGAAAGGCACCCTTTCACAAGGTTTCAAGTATTACGCCGCACTGACCGACCCGTTTGCCCGAGCAATCTTCATTATGTTTATGATTAGTGAAGTACATCCATTCAACGACGGGAACGGACGCATTGCCCGTGTGATGATGAACGCAGAATTAGTACGGGCAGACCAATCACGCATCATCGTACCGACCGTATTCCGTGAAGATTACCTATTAGCGTTACGCAAACTGACTCGTCGTAAAGACCCGCTGGCATATATCAACGTTATGACAAAACTTCACCAATTCAGCGACAATCTCTACGGTAACGACTTTACAGAACTGAAAAACTACCTAGCAACCTGCAACGCCTATGAAGAACCCTCACAAGCCAGATTACAAATCATCAACAGGTCTATCAAGAAATAGTACCATAGGATAGGCGATACCGTCAACGTTTTTTCTTGGTATATTTCTCTCTGACAAGCTCATAGGAGCGTTTGACGAGGGCATATATTTTGCTTTCCGGAACATCTCCGTTCAGCTCTATCTGAATCCAATGGCGCAAACTTGAATTCATCGGGTGACTCACGAACGAATGGTTCATCCGAATTTCCTCCACTTCTTCGGGGGTAGATTTCACAGTTATGTTTGTAAAATCTTCTATATCAACGAAACAAAACATATGTTCAAGCACATAGAACACCAATATGGTATCGTAACGTCTGGCGAACTTCCCGAAAGGCATTTTCTCGGTCACCCCCTCCATGGAGAGGCAAAATTCTCGGAAATCCTCAATATTCATTCCTTCCTATTTCAATCGAAAGTCTTATCCGATTTTATCCGTCTTTTTCTTGCTGTTCTCTGCCGGTTTCGCAATAGATTCGCGCATCTGCGTGTCAGCCTCGATGTTTTTCATCCGGTAATAATCCATAACGCCCAGGTTGCCGGAACGGAAAGCCTCGGACATGGCAAGCGGGATGTTCGCTTCTGCCTCAATCACCTTGGCTTTCATCTCCTGCGCCAACGCCTTCATCTCCTGCTCGCGGGCAACCGCCATGGCTCTTCTCTCCTCCGCCTTTGCCTGCGCAATCTTCAAGTCCGCCTCCGCCTGGTCTATCTGCAAACCGGCACCGATGTTCTTGCCCACGTCGATGTCCGCAATATCAATGGACAATATTTCAAAGGCAGTTCCCGAATCCAACCCTTTTTCCAACACCACCTTGGAAATAAAATCGGGATTCTCCATAACCGCCTTGTGGGACTCGGACGAACCGATAGAAGACACTATCCCCTCGCCCACACGTGCCAACACGGTTTCTTCTCCGGCACCACCGACCAGACGCTTGATGTTCGCCCGAACCGTCACACGCGCTTTGGCAATCAACTGAATTCCGTCTTTGGCAACGGCTGTCACCGGAGGCGTATTGATGACCTTGGGGTTCACGCTCATCTGTACCGCCTCGAACACATCACGTCCCGCCAAATCAACCGCGGTCGCAATCTGAAAAGTCAGGTCGATATTCGCCTTGGAGGCAGACACCAAAGCATGCACCACCTGTGCGACGTGTCCGCCGGCAAGATAATGTGCCTCCAGCAAATCGCGATACAACTCGATGCCGGCTTTCCTGCCTTCAATCATCGCCCCCACAATCACAGTCGGTGGCACTTTGCGCCAGCGCATCAGAATCAACTGCAACAAGGAAATCTTCACATCCGACACCAATGCCTGAAACCACAAGCCCAGCGGAATAAAATACAAAATAATCCACAACAGAAACAAACCTCCTGCAATGGCAGACACCAACAATAGGACTGCGTTATTTTCCATATCAAACCGTTTTTAATTTTACAACAATCTTATTCTTAAATACCTTTACCACTTCCACCGGTTGACGGGCATCAATGTATCCGGACTGAGACTCCGCTTCCGCGACGACCTCACCCACCTGCACGTTACCCATAGGTGCCAGACGGCTCAACGTCACTCCCGTATCACCTACCCGCACCGAAGTGTCCACGCCTTCCACCGAACCGTCCAATTGCGTATGCAGGCTGAATCTCTTCCAGGTCTTGGAACGCAAGGCATACCACGTCACTCCGAAACCGAACAACGTCGCCGTCAACAGGATAATATGTCCCGTTACGGTCCCATAAAAAGAATAACCGCAATAAATACCGGCAATCATACACCCGAAACCCAATATCCCGACCACATTGACTCCCGGAAAAACCAGGAACTCCATAATCACCAACATTGCTCCAAGCAATATCAGTCCGACAATGACCAATCCTTCCATAAATACGTCAGTTTGAACTGAGGATAAAGATATGATTTTTCCGTTAACAAACCATACTTCCGACCCGAATTTGTCCGGACTATTCACCGCTTTGGAAAGTGGAAGCAGGCAATCCCTCGCCGTTCACCAGATTCCCGACGGAATAAGGTTGCCAGCCGTAGCGCACCCGACACGGCTCCTTCACCCGGTTCGCCCGCACTTTCACCTGCTCACCCACGACTACCGCCTCCGCCGGATAAAATAAACCGTCCGGTCCGGCAATGTCGAATCCCGCCAAAGGCTTCCCGTCGGAAGATTTCATATCTTGCCCGTTGACAAACGACACCCACGCCGCCCCTTTTCGGAAAACGACCGTTGAAAACATCGGCCCCGAAGCGACCACCTCTTTTCGTCCGTAAGTGCCGTTCAATGCCAAACGCCCCAAGCGCTCGCCCACCTCCTTTTTCCGCACCGGATGCACGTCGGTCGGATGTCCCAGGTCGCTGCACACCGCCATACCGCAATGCTCCGTTCCCTGCGCCAGACGACGCTGACTGTCCCGGAAATGAGGCCAGCTCGGACGATTCAGACT
>CAMWQQ010000134.1 GCA_947176455.1 uncultured Odoribacter sp.
CTGGTGGATGTGGGCAGACACTTTTTCTCTGTCGATTATTTGAAGGAGATTATCGATATGCTTGCCTTGCACAACATCAACTATTTCCACTGGCATCTGACGGAGGACCAGGGCTGGCGCATTGAAATCAAGAAATATCCCGAATTGACGAAGGTCGGCTCTTACCGGAAGGAGACGATTACGGCTCCCGGTTCCAAGGAGTATGACGGCGTACCGGTCAGCGGTTTTTATACTCAGGAAGAGGCGAAGGAAATTGTGCGCTATGCGGCAGAACGCTTTATTACCGTGATTCCCGAAATCGATATGCCGGGTCACATGCTGGCGGCGCTGGCTTCTTATCCGGAGCTGGGATGTACGGGTGGACCGTATGAAGTGGCTACCCGTTTCGGCGTATTGGAAGACGTGCTGTGCGGTGGAAATCCGAAAGCGCTTCAGTTTGCGAAGGACGTATTGGAGGAAATCATGGATATTTTTCCGTCGGAATACATTCATATCGGCGGGGACGAGTGTCCGAAAGTGCGTTGGAAAGCGTGTCCGAAGTGCCAGGCTAAAATCCGGGAACTGGGCTTGAAGGCAACTCCCGGCCATACGAAGGAAAATCAGTTGCAGACTTATTTCATGGGAGAAGTGGAGAAGGTCATCAATGCTCGTGGACGGAAGATGTTGGGTTGGGATGAAATCCTGGAGGGACACCCGACGGCGACTTCGACCATTATGGCGTGGACCAGTGTAAATGCCGGCATCAAATCGGCGCAATTGAATCACAAGACAATCATCACTCCGATTATGTATCTCTACTTGAGTAACCCGAGAAACAACCAGTTGACGGGTGTAAACAGCGTGGCGCGCGTGTATAATTTCGAACCGGTGGCAGATACGTTGACCGAGCAGGAGAGACAGAACATCATCGGAGCACAGGGATGTATCTGGACGGAATGGACGAAAGACAGCGTGAAAATGGAATGGCAGATGATGCCACGTATCGCTGCTTTGTGCGAGATACAGTGGACGGAACCGGAAAAGAAAAACCTGGATGCTTTCCTGAAACGCCTGCGTCACCAGTTGGACATCTACAAGCGGAGAGGTTACAACTACAAGCAGGATATAGAAGAAGCTTATCAGTGATTTAGTTTATAAGGTTTGTAAAGTTCATAAAGTTATAAAGTTTGTTGTCTCTTGGCGAGGATTTATCCCAAAGACTCCTTTGTACTTTATGAACCTTATAACTTTATAAACTTTATAAACTCTATTACATATCGTTCATCGACAGACTTTTCAGCGAAACGACGTAATTTTTGAACTTGCCGGTGGCACGGGTAAAGGCAGCAACTTTGTCGTTCAGTGCATCGGAGTCGAAGTTTTCGGCTTTACGCTTCACCTCGATGAATATTGCACTCTCGTTTAACTCATTTTCGGCAACGATGTCAATCTCGTTTTCGCCTTTGCGGTCCCACCAACTGCCGATACGGGTATAGGCTTTGCTCTCAATCAGCACACGCTTGAAATAGCGTTCAAGCATCAGCCCGGAAAAAGTCTCGTAATCCCGGTTTATAATGGTCTTTACGCTGTCGTAGTTCTCAATTTCCAGCATGTAGTTATACTTGTAGATGAAGCGGAACCAAAAGGTAAAAAAATTGTCCTCAATGGTGTAGCGCACATTCTTTGTTGAACTCTTCTCAAAGACGGGTTGTTTTTTGGATATGACTTCGTACTCCTTTTCCAATTTGGTTAGGAATCCGCCTATCTCCTTGCCGATGACGTGTTCGATTTCCGAACGCGAGGTCTTGCCCCGTGCGATAGCTGAGAGAATGGAGAAATAAGTTCCGTAATCTTTGCCGAACTCTTCGATAAGAATCGCTTTGCCTTCGCCAAGAAATATCGAATCGGCTTTAATGAGTTGATCCAGCATCTTGGTTTTGGTCGTGGCGCCGGCATCAACGAGCAGTTGCACATACTTGGCGACACCGCCTGTAAAAGCGTACAGGGCTAACAAATCCTCTGGCGTATGGGCTGGATTGTATTCTGTCATAATCTCCTTTAAGACGGCAGGTGCAAAAGGTTTGATGGACATAAACCGGGTTTGGCGATTATACAGAGGTTCTTTCTTGTTTTTGAATATTTTGGTCATCATCGAGAACAGGGAACCGCATACGATAAGGTTGATGTGCGCCTTGGTGTGATATATGTCCCAGATACGTTGCATATCGCTGTATATTGACTTGTTTATCCTGAAGAACTCCTGAAACTCGTCCATAAAAAGCGTAATGGGACGCTCTGTTGACAATTTCATTAGATACTCGAAAATCTCCGAGAAACGCTCAACTCTTCCCAGGGTGGGAATGCCCAGCTTGTTTTCTATCTCAAGCAGGTAATCGCTACACAAATCGCTTTCAGCTTTGCGTGCCACAAAAAAATACAGAATAGGTTCGTCTTCGTAAGCTTTCCATACGAGCGAAGTTTTGCCGATGCGACGGCGACCGGTAACTACCGTAAATTGGGCATTGCTTTTGGATAATTCGAGAATCTCTTTGAGCGATGCAATTTCCTCTGTTCTGTCGAAAAATCTCATCCGTGTTTATTTTAGTTCCGAAACGGCTGTTTCCGAAATGGCTGTTTCGGAACTGTAAATGTAGGGCAGTTTTTTGATTTGCCAAAATTCGGACAATCAAAATTTTGGATTGATGCGATAAAAAAGTTGCCGGGATTTTATGATCCCGGCAACTTGTATTTAGGACTGATTGCCTTTTGTTTTTCAAAGCATTACCAGCCTGGGTTTTGTTCCCATTTGTTTCCGGTCAGGGACAGCATGCGTTGCTGAATCGGTAACAGGTAGTCGCGGTCGACTTTGAATCCGAAACCGCTCTCGTGTCCTTCGGGATTGCAAGGGATGATGTAGCGCAGTGCATCGCCTGGGTTACCTGTCAGATAAAGGTTGTTGCCGGATGCCTGGTCATAAACGAGGGGATTTGCCCCTTCTTTGGTATATTCTTCGTGATTTTCCAGATTGCTACCGATAAACAAGGCGCCTTTTGCCCATTTGCCCACAAGCAGTTCTTCGGCGGCAGCCCAGCGAAGAATGTCTTCCAAACGGCGTCCTTCGCAGGCTTTTTCCACGCGACGTTCACGACGAACAGCCTGAATGTATTTGTCCAGGTCTTTGAATGGATAGTCTGGATCTTGGTTGTATTCCCTTTCGAAATCAACGGCAGGCATGCCTACGCGGTCACGCAATGGTTGCAGGGCTGCGATAATCTTGTCGGCATTGGTGGCACCGTCCAGTTCGGCGAGTGCTTCTGCATAGTTCAGCAATACGTCTGCATACCGGAACTGAATGGCAGGGGTAGACCCTTTGTATTCGGCATCCAGGCTACCGGTATAGTCAATCTGCACGTGTTTCAGCAGCGAGAAACCGGTAGTATTCTGGAAATAGGAGCCTCCGTTTAACGGGGGAACTACGTATGCAGGATCATCCGGACGGAGTTGTTGTCCCGGGGTACAAACGGTTTGTGACAACCGCGGGTCGCGTACGGTTGGCAATAACTCATTGCCGAATACTTTTTGTGCGTCAATTTTTTCCTGTCCGACGAAAGGCCGTCCGTCAATGGTCAGGTAGTCATCCACCAAAGATGCAGTAACGCCACAAGCGCCACCGCCTTTGTTCAGGTAACGGGTTACGTTGTTTCCGATCTGGTCGCCGTCATACTTTTTGAACCACAGCACTTCCGAGTTGCCGGACAGGTCTGTCGTCTGGAACATGACGCGGTAATCTTCCTCGGGATTGCCCGTGGTGTAGATGCGCCATACATTTCTGTCCATCACGTCTTTTGCCGCTGTGGCAGCCTGGTTGAGGTAATCGTTGATTTTCGCGTCCGTTACTGCCGGGTCATAGAATTTGTCCCCCTTGGCTTTGTGGTATTTTTCCCACGTTCCTTCAAACAGTGCCACTTCACTTTTCAGAGCACGGGCAACATCTTTGTGGACACGCATGGAGGCGCTATTTTCTTTTTCGCTCAGGAAAGATATGGCTTTGTCCAGGTCGGCGAGAATATGGTCGGCAACCACCGTGCGGCTGTCGCGTGGCAATAGCATTTCATCGTTCGGGTCGAGCGGTTTGTCAATCCAGGTCAGCGGACCGTAATTGACAAACATGGTATAATAGTACCATGCCCGGAAATAATAAGCTTCGCCGACGTATTGGTTGTACAGCGAATTTCCTTTTTCCTTGCAATTGTCGATGTTGTTAATCAAGAAATTGACGTTCCGGATGTGTTTGTAGTTGCCTAATGTGCTAGCATTGCTCAATGCGGTTCTACCGTCTAACCGGGTACTGGCGGCGGAACCGGACAGGTTGTCGCTGTGCGAATCGTAGCCGGCAATACCGCTGTTGCCTCCGGTGGCGAAATCTTGCGACCGGACACCTGATTCATAAAACATGTCGAGGTAACTTCTGATTTCTCCGACACTGTTGAACGGGTCGGCGGTGGACAATACGCCTTCGGGGAGCTTGTCCAGGTCGTAACAAGCCGTCAGGCAGAGTGCCAGCGCCAAATTTAAAAATAGATGTATCTTTTTCATGAATTGATGTCTTAAAAGTTAACAACTAAACCACAGGATACGACGCGATTCATCGGATAGTTCTTTCCATCTCCGCTGGAATATGAGCTTCCGGTGAAGATGGCTTCCGGGTCGAACATGCCTTTCAGTTTGGTGAACGTCAGTAGGTTCTCGCCGGAGAAGAACACCTGTATTTTGGTCAAACCTGTTCTTTCCAACAGGGAGGCAGGCAGGTCGTAGCTGAGCGTCAGGTTTTTCAACCGGCAGTAAGCTGCGCTTTGCACATAGCGGTCGCTTGTTTGTTTGTTTTTGTCCTGGTATTGACCTACAGGTCCTGCGGCATGTATGTAGGGTTTCGGATAATAGGCATTGGGGTTGTCTTCCCGCCAATAATCCAGGTGTTCTTTGAAAACGGTGGTTTGTGCATAGGAGGCCCATCCCCAGAAATAGTCGGCACGACCCGGATTCCAGTCGCGTTTGCCTACGCCCTGGAACAGGAGGCTGAGGTTCAGACCTTTCCAGCCGATAGAACCGTTGATGGTGTACTGATAGCGGGGGGTGGTGTTTCCGATAATGGTCATATCGCCCATGTTGCCTAATTGGTTCGTTCCGTTGTTTATGGCACCGTCGTTGTTCAAGTCGCGGTATTTCACGTCACCCGGAGTCCACGTGGCAGCACTGAGGAAAGAAAGGTTTTTCTGGTTGTATTCGTCGGCTTCCGCCTGTGTCTGGATGAGACCGTCGACACGGTATCCCCAGATTTCCCCTACTTTCTTGCCAGTGTACCAACTCTTGTCGCCAGAAGGATTGGTGCCGGTTGGGTTGGCGTATTTGGTCACTTCTGCCGTAGCGTCCGAAATGGAGAATCCAACG
>CAMWQQ010000135.1 GCA_947176455.1 uncultured Odoribacter sp.
ATGTACACAATCGAACAGCTTAGGGAGGTCATCAAAGCCGAGTTAGACAAACAGGAGTATGTGGAAGAACCGTATTCCCTTTTTGAACCCATAAAGTACATTATGGAGGACGGTGGCAAGCGGTTGCGTCCGGTATTGACTTTGATGTCTTATAATTTGTATCGGGATGATATCGAGAAGGCGTTGAAATCAGCCATCGGCATTGAGATTTTCCATAATTACACGCTATTGCATGACGACGTTATGGACGATGCGGAGTTACGTCGGGGACGGCAGACCGTGCATAAGAAATGGAACAGCAACGTGGCGATTCTCAGTGGCGACGCGGCTGCCATTACCGCTTATAAGTATGTCGAAACGGTGGATGACGTTTATCTGCGTCTCGTGATTGACGGCTTTAATCAGGTGGCAATGGATGTGTGCAAGGGGCAGCAGTACGATATGGAGTTTGAAACCCGGGACGATGTTTCCGTGGAAGAATATCTTCAGATGATTTACCTGAAAACCTCGGTGCTGATTGCGGGAAGTATGCGCCACGGGGCATTGATTGCCGGAGCTCCGGAGCACGAGTACAAGGCGTTGTATGATTTCGGGGGGTATCTGGGGCTGGTGTTTCAGTTGCAGGATGATTACCTGGATGTTTACGGAAATGTGGCGGAGTTCGGCAAGAAAATCGGGGGAGATATCCTTTGCAATAAGAAGACTTACCTGTTGATTAAGGCGTTGGAGCTTGCCGGAGAGGAGGACAGGGCACTTTTGAATGAGTGGCTGGTGAAGAAAGAGTTCAAGCCGGAGGAGAAAATAAGACAGGTGACGGAAATCTACAATCGGGTGGGCGTCCGGGAGGCAGTGCAGGACAAAATAGACGATTACCTGGAGAAGAGCCGTGTCGCCTTGAAGAAGATAGAGGTGCCGGAAGAGCGGAAAGTGCGTTTCTACGAGATGATTGATTTCATCGGCGGACGCAAGAAATAAATGTTGTTTAAACGAAACGTTGTTTATGGAGGAAACTGCGAAACAGAGGTTGTTGGATGAACGGTATCTGAGAATGGCGCGCATCTGGTCCGAAAATTCATATTGCAAACGCCGGCAAGTGGGTGCGCTTATCGTAAAAGACAAGTCCATCATTTCGGACGGTTACAACGGAACCCCTTCCGGTTTTGAAAATCTGTGTGAAGATGAAACCGGACATACCAAGCCTTACGTATTGCATGCGGAGGCCAATGCGATTACGAAGGTGGCAAAGTCCGGCAACAGCAGTGAAGGAGGAACGTTGTATGTGACCGCTTCTCCCTGCATTGAATGCGCCAAACTGATTATTCAGGCGGGGATTGTCCGGGTGGTTTATTCCGAATTGTACCGTTGCAGTGACGGGCTTGAACTGCTGAAAAAAGCGGGCATCCAGGTCGATTTGGTTGAAATCGGGGAATGATGTTGTTGAATTGAAATGTGAAGAGATATGTACAGAAACAAATGGAGAACGATTCTTTTGCCGTTCGCGCTTGCCTTGGCGATGGTGCTGGGTATGGTGATTAATTCGTGGTTGACCCGTCGCCAAGCCGTGGTGCCTGGGAATCAGCATACATTTGCTCCGGCGCAGGGAAGCAAATTGGATCTGATTCTGAATATGATTAATTATTCGTATGTGGACACGGTGGATGCGAAAAAGATTGAGGAAGATGCCATTCCGCAGATTCTGAAAGATTTGGACCCTCATACCGTGTATATTCCGGCAAAGGATATGCAACGGGTGAACGAAGATATGGTCGGTAATTTTGGCGGTATCGGCGTGCAATTCTACAAATACCTGGACACGGTGACGGTGGTAAAGGTGGTGCCCGGAGGACCTGCCGAGAAAGCCCGGTTGCAGGACGGTGACCGGATTGTGAAGGTGGGTGATTCGATAGTCGCCGGCAAGAATTTGAATACCGACGCCATAATGAAGATGATGCGCGGGGAAATCGGCACGAACGTGGAGTTGACGATTGTCAGGCGCGGGGAGAGCGAGCCGTTTGTCAGAAGGGTGACGAGGGGTAGCATACCGATTAAGAGCGTGGAGGTCGCCTATATGCTGGACGACACGACGGGTTTGGTGAAGGTGAGGACTTTCGGAATGAATACGTATGAGGAGTTTATGCAAGCGCTGGAAAAACTTTCGGCGCAGGGGATGCGGAAAGTGATTGTGGATTTGCGTCAGAACGAAGGCGGTGTCTTGCCTATCGCCATTCGGATGATTAATGAATTTTTGCCGGAAGGCAAGCTGATTCTTTATACTCAGGGCAAGGCTTCACCGCGAATGGATTACAATTCCAACGGAAGGGGAAAATATCAGGACTTGGCTTTGACGGTGCTGATTGACGAATTCAGTGCTTCTGCCAGCGAGATTTTTGCCGGTGCGATACAGGACAATGACCGGGGGACGATTGTCGGACGGCGTTCATTCGGGAAAGGACTGGTGCAGGAACAGCGTCTATTGCCGGACGGGTCGGCGTTGCGTCTGACTGTCGCCCGTTATTATATCCCTTCCGGCCGTTCCATACAAAAGCCTTACGACCAAGGGAAGGAGAAGTATTACGAAGACATTATGGTCCGGTTGCGCCACGGCGAGTTTGGAGAGAAAGACAGTATCCGCTTTGACGAAAATCTGAAATTCAAAACCGTGGGCGGACGCACGGTTTACGGCGGTGGAGGGGTGATGCCCGATGTCTTTGTGCCGGCGGATACCTCCGGTTATTCGGAATATCTGGTGAAAGTGAACCGCTTGTCGCAGATTTTGTACGAGTACACGTTTGATTTTATGGACAGGCATCGTTCTGAAATGAAGGACATAAAGGATTACAAGCAGTTGTTGAAATACCTGGAAAAGTTCGACCTGGTCAATGAAATGGCCGATTATGCGGCGAAACGCGGAGTAAAACGGGATGCGAAAGGCATCCGGACTTCCCGGGCGGTCATCGACAATACGATAAAGGCGTTTATCGGTCGCCACGTCTTGGACGATGAGGGGTTCTATCCGATATACCACTTGGAAGACGAAACGGTCAAGGAGGCGGTAAAAGAATGATGTCGGTGGTGATATGAAGTGGAGCGTTTTGTTTGTTGTTGTCTTTGCAGGGTGGTTTGCCTGGGGTGAAATTTTTCCGTCCGGACAAGGATTGGTGACTGCCCCTGTCGTGCTTTCCGAAAGCAAGACGGAGCCGAAAGATTATCTGCCGTCGAAAACTGGCGAAATCGTATGCCACCATTTTTTCACGTTGAGTTACAATGCGACGCACAAGCAGGCGGATTGGGTGTATTACCGCCCGTGCATCGGACAAGACGAGGACAAGGTAAAACGTACCAATAACTTTCGGGAAGACAAGCTGGTTTCCTCCGGTTCCGCGAAACCTTCCGATTACGTGAAAAGCGGATATGACCGGGGACACCTTTGTCCTGCCGGCGATATGACGCTATCCGCTGAGGCGATGAGCGAAACGTTTTATATGTCGAATATGTCGCCCCAGGTGCCGGGTTTCAACCGGGGCATCTGGAAATCTTTGGAGGAGCAGGTGAGGAAATGGGGAAAGGAGGAAGAGATATATGTCGTTACGGGGCCGGTGTTCAAGGATGACAAGGGGAAAATCGGGGTAAGTGGCGTGACGGTTCCGGGATACTATTATAAAGTGGTTTATTCGCCCGGCAGGGAGCAGATGATTGCTTTTGTCCTGCCGAACGAGAAGAGCGACAGGCAGTTTACGGACCACGTCGTTTCCGTGGATTCCGTGGAGCGTCTTACGGGCATTGATTTCTTCGTGCAGTTGCCCGACACGCTGGAAAACCGCCTGGAGGCAAAGTCGGATTATGCGAGGTGGCAGTAAGGGGAATAAAAAAACGCACTGATCTTCAGTGCGTCTTGCTTGTTGTCGAGATGACTGGACTTGAACCAGCGGCCTCCACGTCCCGAACGTGGCGCGCTACCAACTGCGCTACATCTCGAATGCGGTTGCAAATGTAATAAAAGTATCAATTAAAAACGCTATATTTGTTGAAAATTTTTTCAACATCCTATTGATAGTATGGATTCAATCAGGCAAAATAAGGTTTCTCGGTTGATTCAAAGAGATTTAAGCGAGATGTTCCAGCAGGAATGCAAGGAGTTTACGGTCGGGGCGATGCTTTCCGTGACGACGGTACGGGTGAGTCCGGACCTTTCGTATGCGAAAATTTATGTCAGCGTTTTCCCGTCGAATCGGGTGGAAATGGTGATGAAGAGTCTGGAGGAGCACAATAGAACGATTCGGTTTCTGCTGGGAAAGAAGATTGGCAAGCAGATGCGGATTATCCCGGAGTTGCGCTTCTTTGTGGACGATAGTCTGGATTACATCGACAAGATTGACGAATTGCTGAAATAGCGAGGCGTATGCGACTGACTCTTTTTATCGCTCGTCGTTATCTGTTTTCCAAGAAAAAGCAGAATGCCATAAACATCATATCGGCAATTAGCATCGTGGGGGTGATGATAGGCACCACGGCTTTGATTGTCGTGCTTTCCGTTTTCAACGGTATGGACCGGCTTTTGCAGAAAAGCACGGACAGTTTCTGTGCCGACCTGGTGGTTTTTCCGGATAGCGGGAAGTTTTTCAATGTGGACAGCATCTTGCGGGAGGAGTTGGAGAAAAACGCTTGGATAGCGAGTTATGACGAGGTCGTGGAAGAGAAGGCGTTGCTGAAATATGGCGACCGCTTGGCTCCGGTGATTGTCAAGGGAGTGGGAGCGGATTTTGCGGAGCATACCCGTTTTGCGGAGCATATCCTGGAGGGCGATTTTCAATTGCAGAGCGGTGAGGAGTACAGGGCGGTAGTCGGTTACGGAGTCGCCGCGGAGTTGGGCATCGGGCTTCGTCTGCTGACCCCAATGATTTTTTATTATCCGGACCGGAACGGGGGGACCAGTGTCGCATCGTTGCATACGGGACGCGTTTATCCTTCGGCGCTTTTTGCCTCCCAGCAGGATTTGGAAGGTCAGTATGTGCTGACGGATATTGATTTTGCCCGTGAGCTTTTCGGCATAGAGGACAAGGTGTCCAAGGTGGAAATCAATTTGTCGAATCCTTCCCGGACGGAGCAGGTGAAGAAGGCGTTGCAGGAGAGGACGGGCAATCGCTATCGCATTGAAGATAAGTTTGAATTGAACAGGGCTTTTTACGCGATGATGAAGTCGGAGAAGCTGGCGGTTTTCCTGATTCTTCTTTTCATCTTGCTGGTCGCTTCGTTCAACATTGTCGGTTCGATTTCTATGCTTATCCTGGACAAGAAGGGGGATTTGGGGACTTACAAGGCGTTGGGGATGAACACCGGGTGTATGATTTCCGTGTTTACGACGGAGGGACACCTGATTACCGGACTGGTGGCATTGCTGGGGCTGGTTGTCGGGGTTCCACTTTGT
>CAMWQQ010000136.1 GCA_947176455.1 uncultured Odoribacter sp.
TGTACCTGTCCACAAGCAGGCGGAAAGCCACATCCCGTTTCCCCTCTCGGAACAAACAAACGATATCTTCATCTGTCATCATCATTTTCTCCTACCAATTATTCCATTGACAAATTTGCAGAGCGAAAGTTTATTTCCAAAGCCGGGAAAATGTCCGAACCCGACGAAAATAATATTGGAAAATGATGCTTCCCCGATAAACACACGGGTCCAAGCGCTCGCTCTCAGGCTGGCGATAAGCCTTTTTCATCGCATAAAATTCCCGGTACGCCCGGAAGACCGCCGTCACATTCTTCATCTCCCCTTTCAACAAAAAGACCAGCGACGCCAGAAAATCAAGTCCTTTCCGTCTCCGGCTCACGCGTCGCCACTCGTCAGGCGTCAGATTCTTGTACAGCATCAACAGATTGTTCCGGTAATTCAAAAACAGCTTGCGAGGATGATTCATCGGCAACGAACCGCCACCCAGATGATACACCACCGCCTGCGGACAAACCCGCAAACGCCAACCGGCATTACGGAGTCGCCAGCACAAATCGATTTCCTCCATGTGGGCAAAAAAACGCTCATCCAATCCCCCGGCATCCAGATACGCCTTGCGCCGAATGCACAACGCCGCACCGCTACACCAGAAGACCTCCACGGCATCATCATACTGTCCGGCATCTTCTTCCACGACCTCCAGTATTCGCCCCCGACAAAAAGGGAAACCCAGTTCATCGATGAAACCGCCACAAGCCCCCGCATACTCAAACCTCGTCTTCTCCTTCCAAGATTTAATCTTAGGCTGAACCGCCGCCACGTCCGGACAGTCCTTCAACACCGCCACCAGCGGTTCCAGCCACCCCTCCGCAACCTCCACGTCACTGTTCAGCAACACCACAATCTCCTCGTCCAGCAACTCTATCGCCTTGTTGTATCCCCCCGCAAATCCGTAATTCATCTCAAAGCACACCCTCTCGACCTGCGGAAATTCCCGTTGCAAAACATCGAGCGACGCATCTGTCGACGCATTATCCACCACCACCACCCGAGCCCATGCCGCAGAAGTATGCCTCACCACCGAAGGCAAATATTCCTTCAACAGCTTTTCCCCGTTCCAATTCAATATGACAACCGCAACTCCTGCCATTCACATCCATTAAAATATTTTCCAGATTTGAAGATTCAAAGATAAACGCTTTGAAGCAAAATCCGAAATCATCCATTGTAAATCTAAATTTATTTGTCTTTCTCGGATTTTTTAACTATTTTCGTGAATCCAATCACCATTGAAATCGGAGACAAGCACAGGTCTTCAAGGAAAACCATAAGGAATTGGAACGATACGGACACACTAAACACCAGACAAACTATGGAGCAAGAAAAGAACCTGACCCCGGAAGAAGAGACCAACCAGCCGGCAATCTCAGAAACACCCGTCACCACTGAAACGACCCAGGAAGAAGTGACCGGACAAGAGATAAAAAATGAACAAAAAGCGATTCCGGAGATTGATTTTCCGACGTTGAGCAGTACCGAAATCGTACAGCAAGTTCAAAAACTGCTGAACGACTACCCGGTTACCGCCTTGAAAGAGGTCATGGAAAACCTGCCTGCCGTTTTTGAATCCATATACCAGAAAGAATACGAGCAAGCCCTTGTCGCATTTACTGCCGACGGAGACCTTCCGGAAAATTTTGAATACAAAAACGACAGCAAGGAACGGTTCAATTCGCTCTACAAGCAATACAAAGACAAGAAAAACGCGCTTGCCCGTCAGATAGAAGCGGAACGGGAAGCGAACTTGAAAATCAAGCTGGAAATCATCGAAGAACTGAAAGCTCTGGTACAAAAAGAGGAAACCCTGAACAAGACCTATCAGGAATTTCGGGATTTACAGGAACGCTGGCACAACACGGGACTGGTACCGCAAGCCCAGGCAAATGCGTTATTGGAGACCTATCATCATCACGTTGAGAATTTCTTCAATTACGTGAAAATCAACAAGGAGCTCCGGGACTTGGACCTCAAACGCAATCTGGACGCCAAACTGTCCCTGTGCGAAGAAGCGGAGAAACTGCTGGAGGCAAACGACGTGGCAAACTCCTTCAAACAATTGCAACTGTTGCACGCCCAATGGAAAGAAATCGGTCCTATCCACAAGGACCAGAAAGAGGAAGTATGGGAACGTTTCAAGAATGCCACCTCTCAAATTAACGAGAAACACCACAAATTCTTTGAATCCCTAAAAATAGAGCAGGAAAACAACCTGAAAATCAAAGAAGAAATTTGCGAAAAGGCATCGGCGTTGGCTGAAAAGGAATATAAAACCTACGCCGAATGGGATGCCGCCACCAAAGCCATTCTGGACCTGCAGGAAGAATGGAAACACTCCGGCACCGTCGCGCAAAAGGAAAGAAACCGCATTTTCAAGAAATTCCGGACGTTCTGCGACACCTTCTTTAACCGCAAAAGGGAATTTCACAAGAAACAGAACGAAGAGCAGGAAAAGAATCTTCAGTTGAAAACCGAGTTGTGCGAAAAGGTCGAAGCCATCAAAGACAGCACCGACTGGAAAGCAACAACCGACAAAATCATCGAATACCAAAAGGAATGGAAGAAAATAGGTCCCGCGCCGAAAAAATATTCCAACAAGATTTGGGCGAGATTCCGTAACGCGTGCGACTTCTTCTTTGAAAACAAACACGCATTCTTCAAGGACATCGATTCGACTTACGAGAAAAACCTGGAATTGAAAAAGGCTCTGATAGAAGAGGTGGACCAATTCACCCTGTCCGGCAACAATGAGGAAGACATCAACCGGCTAAAGGCGTTTCAGACCCGCTGGGCGCAAATCGGCTTCGTGCCCATCAAAGCCAAAGACGCCATACAGGAGGAATTCCGGAATGCCATCAACGGTTGGTTCGATAAACTGAACCTGGACGAGTTCGACCGCGACCTGGAGAGATTCCGCGCCAAACTAAGCACATTGGATTCCGGCGAAAACAAGGAATACAAAATCATCAACGAAAGGGAAAAGCTGACCACCAAAATCCGGCAGTTGGAAACAGACATCCACACGTGGGAAAACAACATCGGCTTCATCACCAAATCCAACAAATCCTCAGGATTAATCAGCGACCTGGAATCCAAAATCGAAAAGACCAAACAACGGCTGGTATTGCTTCAGGAGAAACTCAAGGCACTGGATAACCTGATTTGACCTATCCGGTCTTGTTCCATACACACAGGCTTAAACGGCACAAATCGTTTAAGCCTGTATTTTTATATGACGAATTAACACCAGTTTTTTGGCTCAGCCTTTCACTTTTTACCTTTATTTTTTACCTTTGCAACTTCGATAAATCAAAAAAAATTCAACATACCGTGTCAACAAAATACGTATTCGTTACCGGAGGTGTTGCGTCTTCCTTAGGAAAAGGCATCATCGCTTCGTCACTTGCCAAACTGTTGCAGGCAAGAGGTTATAAAGTTGCAAACCAAAAGCTGGACCCTTACATCAACATCGACCCGGGGACGCTGAATCCCTACGAACATGGCGAATGCTACGTCACCGACGACGGCGCAGAAACCGACCTGGACCTCGGGCATTACGAGAGATTCACAGGCTGTCCGACCTCGCAGGCGAACAACATCACGACCGGACGCATCTACCAGAATGTCATCAACAAGGAAAGAAGAGGCGACTACCTGGGCAAAACGGTGCAAATCGTTCCCCACATCACGGACGAAATCAAACGAAACATCCAGTTGCTGGGCAACAAAGGCGAATATGACGTGGTCATCACGGAAATCGGCGGTACCGTTGGCGACATCGAATCCCTGCCGTTTATCGAAGCCGTCCGGCAACTGAGGTGGGAACTCGGTGAAAAATCCGTACTGATTCACCTGACACTGGTTCCCTATCTTTCCGCTTCCGGCGAACTGAAAACCAAACCGACCCAGCACTCCGTAAAAGCATTGCTGGAAATCGGAGTACAACCGGACGTACTGGTACTGCGCACCGAGCATGAGTTGAATGCGGACCTGCGACGCAAAGTAGCCCTGTTCTGCAACGTGGCACCCAAAGCCGTCATCCAGTCGATAGACGTATCTACCATTTACGAAGTGCCCATCAAAATGAGGGAGGAAAAACTGGACGAAATCGTACTGGAACAACTGGGACTGCCGCTCAACAGCGAACCTGCACTGGAAGCCTGGAAAAAATTCCTCTACAAGCTCAAGAATTACAGCAAGGAAGTGCGTATCGGACTGGTCGGGAAATACGTGGAATTGCACGACGCCTATAAATCCATAGCGGAAGCCTTCATCCATGCCGGAGCCGTGAACGACTGCAAGGTCAACATCGAATGGATTCACAGCGAAAAACTCACGGAACAGAATGTTCAAGAGACGCTGAAAGACCTGCACGGCATTCTCGTCGCTCCTGGTTTCGGACACCGGGGAATCGCCGGCAAACTGGTCGCTATCGAATATGCCCGTACCCACAACATCCCCTTCTTGGGCATTTGTCTGGGCATGCAAATGGCAGTCATCGAATTTGCCCGCAACGTACTGAAAATGCACGGTGCGGACTCCACCGAAATGGCAGCCAAAACACAATATCCGGTCATCGACCTGATGGATTCACAGCAGGGAGTCACCGAAAAAGGAGGCACCATGCGTCTGGGCGCATACACCTGCATCCTGAAAGAAGGTTCCAAAGCCTATGAGGCATACGGACAAAAGGAAATCCGGGAAAGACACCGCCACCGCTACGAATTCAACAGCAAATACCGCCAGGAATTTGAAAAAGCGGGTATGGTGACCACGGGAATAAATCCCGAAAACGATTTGACCGAAATCGTAGAAATTCCCTCCCACAAATGGTTCGTGGGCGTGCAATTTCATCCGGAATACAAAAGCACGGTCATCAAACCGCATCCCTTGTTCATCGCTTTCATCAAGGCATGCCTGTCTTAAAAAACAGTTGAACGCATAATAAAGAAAACATGGATAAAAACACAATCACCGGACTGGTCATCATCTTTCTGATTCTCATCGGATTCTCCTACTTTACCCGTCCGAGCGAGGAACAAGTACGGGCAATGCAACGCCAGCAGGATTCAATCGCCCGCGTGGAACGGGAAAGAATGGAACTGGCCGCAAGACAGCAACAGGAAAAAGACAATGCCGTAGCCATCGCTGTTCAAAAAGACACGATATTTTCACAGGACAGCCTGGAAAACAAGACCATTGTACTGGAAAACGACAAAATCAGGTTGCACATTGCCACCCAGGGAGGCAGAATCAGTTTCGTGGAACTGAAGGAATACCGCACCCACGATTCCTTGCCCCTGATTTTATGGAGAAGCGATGAAAGCCGGCTGGGACTGAATTTCTATGCCCAAAACCAACAAATCAACACCGAGAAGTTCCTCTT
>CAMWQQ010000137.1 GCA_947176455.1 uncultured Odoribacter sp.
ATAAGCCGGAAAGCGTTTCCCGTCGATGAGGGATTCCACGATAATTGCATTTGAAGAGTTGCTGACCAACTTTTGCAGTCCGGGTTTTCCTGATATGGATAAAATTTCTTTTAACATGGTTTGTTGTTTGAAGGTTTTATAAATGAGTTGCAAAGCTAATCTAATAAATTGAAAATAGAAAGCGTGTGTCGGTAAATGTTGTTTCTAATTGATGCCTCTTTGCTTCTTGATTTTTTCGTAGGCGACGTTGATTTGCGTGAACTTTTCTTCTGCCGCCTTCCGAATGTCTTCTCCCAGATGCCCCACTTTGTCCGGATGATTCTCCATCGCCATTTTCCGGTAGGCCTTCTTGATTTCCTCGTCGCTTGCCGAGCTGGTGACGCCTAAAATTTGATATGCGGAATCCAAATCGTTGTAGTACATGGATTTGATGGAGGTGAAGGTGGATCGATCCATGCCCAGCAGGTCTGAGATGTTTTCCAGTAGTCGGATTTCCGGTGCGCTCACTTCTCCGTCTGCTTTGGCGATGCCAAACAGAAAGTAAAGCAGTTGGGTGCGGGAAGAACTGTCCATGTTGTACCGGATCTGGGTACATACTTCCGCCAAGGGAATGTCCCGGTTGCAAAGTTCCTTGATCATGCCCATCGCTTCCCGGGTGGATTCGACGCCGAAGTTCCGTTTCAGAAATTCTTTGACAAATTCCAGTTCCGACCGCATAATCCGTCCGTCCGCTTTCATCACGGCGGTGGCTAGGACGGTCAGGCTGAACATAAAGTCGCCTCTTCCGCTCCGGGAGGACGGATTTTCATATCTGTAGGGATTGCCCGGGGATTGTGTCGTGGCGATGATTTGCACATTGTCTATGGCTGAACCGATGAACAAGCCCAAAAGTGCGCCGAGCGGTCCGCCGAGTGCGAAACCTAATCCTGCTCCAATCCATTTGCCGTATTTTGCCATGTGAATTGATTTGTGAGATTACTGTTTATGGGATTCTGTGGACTGGAGTTGTTGCAAGATTTCCAGCAATTGTTCCAGTATCAAATGGTTGTGGTCGTTGAGGATGACGAAATCTGCTTTCTGGCATTTGGAGGCTTCGTCCGACTGGTTGCGAAGGCGCGCTTCCACTTTGTCGGATGTCGTCCGGTCTCTTTCGACCACTCTGGAAATCCGGAGCGATTCGGGTGCCGATACGCAGATGACAGAATGGAAGAAACGGTCGAGTCCCGCCTCAAACAGGATTGCCGACTCAAAAAAGACCAGCATGCTGTTTTGTTGCAGACTCCATTGCCGGAAGTCTTCCATGACCCTGGGGTGAACAATACGGTTGATGTCTGCCAATGCTTGTGTGTCGTTGAAAACGAGCTGAGCCATCTTGGGTTTGTCTACGGTTCCCTGGGCGGTATAGGTTGTCGCTCCAAATCGCTGTTGCAGTTCCTTGCGGATTTCCGGGTGGGTGTTCATCAGGCGGGATGCCTCCTTGTCGGCGATATAGACCGGGTAGCCCATTTGCCGGAGCATTCGGGCGACGGTGCTTTTCCCGGAACCGATTCCTCCTGTCAGACCGATTGCCTTCATGTCAGTTCTTTTCCAGAATGTATTCGACTTTCTGCGGTGAGAAGGTCAGGTTTTCGATGAAATCGGGAACTTTGACCGCTTTGATTTCAAGGAAATTCGTATGGGGGTCTGTCGGGTAGTCGACAGAAAAAACGAAATCCTTATTGGTTACTTTATCGTATCTGCTGAGACCGATTTCATAGCTGACGGTTACGTAAGGCGGAAATAGCCGGATGCTCATGTCTTTGGGTACGCCTGTCGCATTGATGGGCAGGGTTCGTTTGGCTTCGGTGAATTGTTCCACGTGCATGAATACGTCGACGGATTCTTGGTCGAGCGTACAATCCGGCGGGGGAAGCAAGGCTAATTTGCGGTTGACGTTTTTGCTTAATTCTTTTAGATTCAGGGGGGCTGTTGCAATAAATTGTAGCGTGTCGATGACGGTTGCCGGACCGCTGACGTTGACGCTGGCAGGCGTTGTCGTTGCCTGTGTCAATATGAATTGCCTTTTTAGTGTATAGTTCAGTGTCGGCCGGACGCTTACCTTTTTGTGTTTGGCCACGGCAAATTTGAAAATGATTTCTTCCGGATATACTTTTAGCAGTTTGATGTTCGGGTTGATTTGGTTACCGATTTTATCTTTGATGCTGTTGGTGTTGAACGTGTATTCCGAAACATCGGCATCTTGTTGCAGAAGATTGGTGTAAGTGCTGATGTTGAACGTAATGGGGAGAAACGAATGTTTCATGTGATACCCCAACAGGGCGAATCCGTTGGCATTTACGCTCAAATGCAATTCTTCCGGCAGTTTGACGACCGGAAATTTTCCTTCCGGAAAGTTCGTGTATTTTATCGGGTAAGTCAGCTCTACCGAATAGTCTTTGTTTAATGCGTTCAGCAACCACAATATGGATGCTATGGTGACGAAAATCAAATAGGAGATGATGTTTCTGCTTAAACGAAACTCCTTTATTTTTTTGAATTTATGTGAGTGAATCCGGAGAGCGGGCATGGTTTGAAAATTTGAGTGGGAAGAGTTCCAAAAACGAATTTCTGAAACTCTTCGAGGTTGTTTTATTTTGCCGGAACGGCGTCGGTCATGTCTTTGATGACGGCTGACTTGTCGATTTTCAACCGATTCTGGCCTTCGACTTCCATGATGATGTAATAATCACCGATTTCGAGCACTTTTCCGTAGATTCCTCCGGTGGTGACGATTTTGTCGCCTTTTTTCAGGGAATCCCGGAAGTTCTTCAGTTCTTTCTGTCTTTTCATCTGGGGACGAATCATAAAGAACCAGAATACCACGATAATCAGAATCAAAGGCAGAAATCCCATTAATCCGCCTCCCTGTTGTGCTTGCAATACAATAAATAATGTGTTCATAGTTGTGAATATTGAGTTTGTTGTTATTTGATGTTTCCGTTTACTGGAGAACATTTGCCGTAAAACTTACGGTTGCTTGTTGCTCCGGAATGTTTGCAAATATACGGATTTCTTTGTATTGTTTTCCGTATCTGCCCGCCGAGTTGAAAGTAATTTCAATTTTTCCTTCTTTTCCGGGGGATATGGGGGCTTTGGTGTAGTCCGCCGTCGTGCATCCGCATCCTGTTTCTATCTTCTTGACAATCAGACTATGTTTGCCGGTGTTTTTGAAATAAAACGTGTGGGCTACCTCTTCTCCCTGGCTGATGTTTCCGAAGTCCCAATTTTTTTTCCGCCATTCTACGGTGGTGTCTCCCGTACTGGTTGCAGTAGGCTTTTCCCGGCAGGAGAACAGTAGGACAACGACGGCTAACGTTAACAGGTTGGCGATTGTTTTTTTCATCTCATTTTTTATGCTTGTGCGTTTCCCGGGGTTAGAAAATCAGGTGTTTGACGGAATAATTCTTGTCCCGGATGCTGTTTAAGGCTTCGATGCCTATTTCCAGGTGTTGCCTGACGAACTTTTGGGTGACTTGCTTGTCGGAATTGGCGGTTTTGATGCCTTCCGATATCATGGGGCGGTCGGATACCAGCAGTAGCGCCCCCAGCGGAATCCGGTTGGCAAAGGCGACAGTGAACAGGGTTGCTGTTTCCATGTCTACTGCTGTTGCCCGTGTGGAACGCAGGTATTCCTTGAATTTGTCATCGTATTCCCACACCCGGCGGTTGGTCGTGTACACTACTCCCGTGTAATACTGGCGTTCGTGCTGTACGATGATTTTGGAGCAGGCTTTTTGCAGGCTGAATGCCGGCAATGCGGGAACTTCGTGGGGCATATAGTCGTCGGAAGTTCCTTCGCCCTTTATGGCGGCGATAGGCAGAATGTAGTCCCCGACCGAGTTTTTGGCTTTCAGTCCTCCGCATTTGCCGAGGAAAAGTATCGCCTCGGGTTCTATGGCGGAAAGCAGGTCCACGATGGTTGCCGCATTGGGGCTTCCCATGCCGAAGTTGATCAGGGTGATGCCGTTGTGGCTGACGTTGGGCATGGTCTTGTCTTCTCCGATGATAGGAACCCCGTAGGTTTCCGAGAACAATTCCACGTAATATTCAAAGTTGGTCAGCAGGATGTATTTGGAAAAATCTTTCAATGCCCTGCCGGTGTATCGTGGAAGCCAGTCATCTACTATTTCTTTTTTGGTCTTCATGCGGGGAGGTTTATAAAGTTATAAAGTTTGTAAAGTTCATAAAGTTCATAAAGTTTATAAAGTAAGGGTGTCGCTGTTGCTTGCTTTTGCTATCGCTTATTCGTATCTTTGACTTCGCCTTAGATACTCCGTTTCGGCAATGCTCAAATAAATTTGGCATTGCGCTCAACTTATTCGTATCTTCGTGCGCTTTTCGGCATAAAATTAGCATATAATCGGCAAACGACAAAATGAAAACAGCAGTACGGTTGGAGGATTTGAGGAATATAAGGATTGAGGATTATGCCTATGAACTACCCGAGGAAAGGATTGCCCGGTTTCCGTTGGCGGAACGAGAGGCGTCCAAGTTATTGATTTATCGGGACGACAGGATAACCGCAGGACGGTTTGCCGATGTCGTGACGTTGCTGGAGCCGGGACAACTGCTCGTTTTTAACAATACGAAAGTGATTCATGCCCGTCTCTTTTTCCGGAAGTCCACCGGGGCGGTCATTGAGGTATTTTGCCTGGAACCTTGTCATCCTGCCGACTATGCGCGTAATTTTGCTTCCCGGGGTGCGTGTGAATGGAGTTGTCTGGTGGGTAATTTGAAAAAATGGAAGGAGGGGGAACTGGAATGTCGCTTCGGGCATGAGGGAAGAGAATATGTGTTGAAGGCGGAAAAGCGGGAACAGGTTCGGGGCGAGGTCGTCGTGCATTTCAGTTGGGATGACGATTTGACGTTCAGCGAGGTGTTGGAAGCGTGCGGTCGCATACCGATTCCGCCTTACCTGAACCGGGATTCCGAGGCTTCGGATGAAGTGCGCTATCAAACGGTCTATTCCAAGGAGGAGGGGTCGGTTGCCGCTCCTACGGCGGGATTGCATTTCACGGACGAGATATTGCAGGCGCTTCGGGAGAAGGGCGTACGGACATCAGAGGTGACTTTGCATGTCGGGGCGGGCACTTTTCGTCCGGTGAAGGCGGAAACGATTGGCGGGCATGATATGCACACGGAACACCTGGTGATTTCTAGACCGCTGGTGGAGAGCCTGAAACGAAAAGAGAAAGAAGTGGTAGCAGTGGGAACCACTTCCGTTCGGACGTTGGAAAGTTTGTATTGGATGGGTGTGAAACGTCTGGAAGGAATGGAGGAGTTTTTTGATTTGGAGCAGTGGGAGGCGTATACCTTGCCTTCGCATTATACCTTGCAACAAGCCA
>CAMWQQ010000138.1 GCA_947176455.1 uncultured Odoribacter sp.
AGTTATCAGCAGTCGTATGATTTCAATATCCTGAACGAAGTGGAGAACGGGTATTCAAATCAGGACAATGCGGCGATTTCGCTGACGACGAATTTGCGTTACAATGTGACGGACTGGTTAAAGGTGCAAGGGATTTTTTCTTATTCCATTTCGAATACGGAGCAGGAAAATTTGAACGGCGAGCAGACCTGGTATGCGGCTTGCCTGCGGAAATCGGATTTCGGAACTTTGGCGCCCAAAGGACAGGAAGGCGGTAGCGAGATGCCTTTCGGCGGGGAACTGAGCAAGGATTATACGCGTGCCAGTTCCTATACGGCACGTTTGCAAGTGGATATCAGCAAGTATTTCGGCGAGGACAACCAGCACAATATCGTTGCGAATGTTGGTTATGAGGTCAGCTCGAGCAAGTACAAGGGGTATTCCCGTCTGGAACGGGGATATTACCCGGACCGGGGTAAGCAGTTTACCTCGGTGGAACTGGACGATTATCCCGCCTACAAGAACTGGACGAAAGGGAATCTGCCGTATATTTCGGATAATTTGACGAATATGATTTCGGCTTATTTTTCGGTGTCGTACAGTTATCTGAATTATTTCACGCTGAATGTGAATACGCGTATCGACGGTTCGAACAAGTTCGGAAGCCGGAGTAACGAGAAATTGCTGCCGGTGTGGTCGGTATCCGGTTCGTATAACATTTCGGAGCATACGCACATGGACAATCCATGGGTGAATAACCTGGCGCTGAGGGTGTCATACGGATACCAGGGAAACATGTTGGACGGACAGTCGCCGGAGATGATTATCAAGAAACTGCCTTTCAATTCGCATTACGAGGAGTTGGAGTCGAACGTGAGCATTTACCCGAACCCCAACTTGCGGTGGGAACGGACGAACTCTTTTAACTCCGGACTGGATTTTGCGTTATTCAAGAATGCGGTGCAGATGAATGTGTCGTATTATCTGAAGCATACGGTGGATGCCTTTATGAACAAGCGGATTTCGAGCGTGAACGGACAGACGCAGTATGTCATCAATTCGGGAACGATCAACAACAGCGGTTTCAGCATTGATGCGACGGTGTCGCCGATATCCACGCCGACGTTCCGGTGGACGCTGTCGGCTTCCTATTCGAAGTCGTACAATTCCATGGAGACGCTTCCGGGCGTAGACCAGTATGAACTGGAAGCATTCCTCAACGGAAGCGCCTTGACGAAAGGCCACGCCATCAGTACGTTCTGGTCGTACCGGTACATTGGATTGAATCCGAACAACGGCGGTCCGGTGTTCGACGATATGCGCGACCGGAAATATGAACTGATGGGCAAGAGCAAGTATGATACTTATACGACGGTGCTCGTACCTTCGGGGCAACGCGACCCGACAGCCCAGGGAAGTTTCAACAATACGTTCCGGTATAAGAATTTCCGTCTGGGGATGTCGTTGAGTTACAGCCTGGGGTCGAAGATGCGTTTGTTCTCATTGTACAGCGACGGATTGAATTTCGACCCGGAACGGAATGTGAATTACGAAATGTTAAGCCGTTGGCAACATCCTGGAGACGAATTCCGGACGAATATTCCGAATATCATCAACGGTTCCGAACCGGAGAGTTTGGCGTATCTGCAACACTGGTCGTTGGCAGAATTGGACTACGGAATGCAGATTATCGCACAAAATGCGTGGGATATGTATGACAATTCGGATTTGCGGGTAGTCAGTGGCAATTACCTGAAGTGTTCCAATTTGAGTCTGAGCTACGACGTACCGACGGCGAAGCTGACGAAACTGGGCATTTCGATGATGACGGCAACACTATCGACCACGAACCTGTTCGACATCAGTTCGAAGAAACTGAAGAACCAGACTCCTCTGCAAAGCGGGTTTGCAGATACGAAACTGTCAGAACGCCCGACGTGGTCTTTGAGCCTTAGTGTTTCATTTTAAGAGAAAAGAGTTATGAGAAATAGATATTTAGTCGCACTTTTCTGCATCGCCTGCTGGTCGTGTTCGAATTTCCTGCAGGAGTATTCGCAAGACCAATCTTATATCCGCAGTTACAAGGATTTGGACGAATTGTTGGTGGGCGAAACGTATATGGAAACAAATTTCGGTGATGAGATCGCTTATTTTCCTTATCTCCAGCTTATGGCAGACGAGGCGCAGGAAAATGTTGCAGAGAACTTTAACGATACAGATTATCATCTATTTACGAAGAAGTATTTCGGATATGTAACCTGGCAATATCGGGCAGGCTATGCCCCCGGCAAGCTGACTACCAGTCCCGAGGATACGTATTGGAACAAGGTGTACAAGCACATCAATTTGGCGAATATGATTCTGGATGAGGTTAAGAAGCAGGACGCTCAGACAGAAGAAGACTGGCAAGCAGTTGCCCGCATTCGGGGCGAGGCGCATTTCCTGCGGGCCGCTTATTACTTTCTGATGGTGAATCTGTACAGTCAACCGTATGAGGTGGCAAAGGCCTCTACGGCATTGGGAGTTCCGCTGAAAACGACGCATTACATCGAGGATAAGATCTTTCCAAGAGCACGGCAAAGCGAGGTGTATGACTTGATTATCGACGATTTGGAGAAAGCAGCGACCTATTTGACCGGGATTCCCCGCAAATCGCTCTATCGGGCAAACATCACAGCGGTTCGGCTGTTGCAAAGCCGAGTGTACCTGTATATGCAGAATTGGGAGAAAGCGGCGGAATATGCGCAGCTGTGCCTTGATTTGCAGTCGGATTTAACGGATATGAATACTTTTGACGGCAGTCGGGGATTTGTGGACCGGGAGTCTCCGGAAGTGATTTTCTCCATGGGGGGCAATTATATTCCGCAAATGCTGAGTGATTTGTTTGCAGGACTCGCTGTTTCCGATGGATTGGAGCAGTGTTATAAAAGCGCGGATTTGCGGAAGAGGTATTACATCATATATGATGGTCAAGATATAAAAGTGTGGGATTGCAACAAATATGTGCCCCAGGGAAGTTCGCAAAACCCCAACGTGTCGGAAATTTATATACTCCGTACGGCAGAGGCATGGTTGAACTTGGCGGAGGCGGAAGCTTGTCTGGGTGGCTCCCACGAGGAGAATGCCCGGAAGGCATTGGATGAATTGCGAAAAAATCGAATACAACGAAATAGTTGGCAAGCAACGACGCTTACCGGAGACGACTTGATTCAAGAGATTCGTGATGAACGGCGACGGGAACTTTGTTTCGAGGGACATCGCTGGTTTGATTTGCGTCGTTATATGGTGTGTGAGAAAGTACCCTTTACGGGAGCCATTCGCAATACCTATTCTGAATCGAATAACCATTCCATGAGCAGTATCACTACGTATGAATTAAAGGCAGGCGATCCGGCATGGACATTGCAGATACCGTATGAGGTGCTTCAATATGAAGAATTGACACCAAACCCACGAAATGAACGTGCTCCGATTTCAGTAGAGTATAATCATGGATCATAAAAAAGAATCATTATGAAGAAAATAGGACGATATATATGGTTTGGTTTATTGTTATCGGTAGCCGTTGCCTGTAGGAAAGAAGATGACATTACGCCGGAGGCACCCACACCCAACTATTTTTATCCGGACGAATCCGAAACGGACGTGCATGCACAATTATGCCGGAATTTTTATGCCGAAACAGGCTGTTACCTACTGCTTAACGATACGCTGAAACACGAATACACGGGAACCGACCGATACGGGAATCCATTGTATTCAACAGAATTGCTCGATTTGACATACGGGGTGACCAGTTCGGTACGATGGAAATTCAAATTTCATCTTTCAACGGATTATCAGCGTGAACTTCAGGCAACGGAGATTATCAAAAATGATATTCTTCGTGCAATGGATAAACGTTATCATCCCTATTCGTTTCTGTTGGTTGACTATTTTGAATCCTCAGCCTATCAGATTGAAGAGGGAGAGCCTACTGGTTGCTGGTCTGCTCTAAGCGAAAGGGAGACCTATTACATTGGTAGCCGGGCAATAGCTATGTCCATTGATGCGTTATTGCAAGACAAAGAAACGCTGAAGAACAGATTTTTTCGCAGATTGTTGGAAAACCAACTGACAACTTCTGTATTGAAAGAATTTTATGCTCCAGGCGAGCGATATTATGGTAAAGATGATATAACCGAATTTGAAAATGATGATGATTTTATCAATCGGACAGGGATTCTTGCTGGTGGTTCCCATTTTGCCGTCACGAATGAGGGGTTAATCTTAACTTTTGAAGCTCATAGCAAGACTGAAGATCGGACAATGTTTTTGGATCCGTTACTAAATGGCAAAGAAGAAGAATTTACGACAAAGTATGCCAAGTATCCCATCGTGCTGGAGAAATTCAGGCTATTGAAAGAGATTGTGCTTGATTTGGGTTTTAACATCAATTGATTTTTCACGAAAAAAAGAGATGACGATGAAACGGATGATTTTGTGTTTAAGCCTATTGGCGACAATGTGGCAGGCGTGTTCAGACGACGATAAGTTACCGGTGGTAACGCCTACTTATAAAGGAGTGTTTATGGATGCTTCTGGCAATAAATATCCTTATGTGCGCTATGGCAATCTGGAATGGATGGCGGAGAATTTTGCCGTAGAAACCTTAACTGGTAGCAATGTCACCCACGAGGATGAACGCAACCCTATTGATAAGGAACTGGAAATCAAAAAGAACCTGCAAACATTCGGGCGATTATATACCTATTCGGTAGCTGTAGCCTCTGCTCCGAAGGGGTGGCGACTGCCGACAGACGAGGATTGGCAGAACTTGGAAAGGGAATTGGGCATGTCGGCAAGCGAAGCGGCCAAAGACAACTGGCGGGGTGCTCCTGTGGGAGAGCTGATGCAACAGCAGGAGGGCACGCATCTCAATATGCGCAATGGCGGAATGGGAGATGATGATTACTTTAATGGCTTTACTCCCTATTTCCCGTATGTCTATGGCTTTTACTGGACATCGACGCAGAATGCGGACGAAACGATGGCTTATTGTCGTCAAATCAGCTATAAATCCAACAAGGTTGCCCGTACTTTGGTTGACAAAGGAAAACTGTTATCCGTGCGTTACGTGCGGGATGTTCAATAATAACCCAAATTAAAAAAAATGAAGTTTACTTTATTGTGGGTGGTAGTGATGAGTGCCTTGTGGGTAACGTCGTGCAAGAGGAATGCCACCCGTCAGCAGGAAAGTGCGCCCGTTTCCGGGAGGACGGTCGCCGAGGAGAATGAAATTAACGCCCTTCGCCCGCCACGGCTGATGGGCAAAAAAGCCCCCGTCATCACGGATGCGAAATGGGTCAACCGGGCTCCGGAAGAGAGCAAAGGACGGCTGACGCTGTTGCACTTCT
>CAMWQQ010000139.1 GCA_947176455.1 uncultured Odoribacter sp.
TGTCCGACTTTTTCAAGGGACTTTTTCTACAAATGTAGTATTTTTCAAGGGACTTTTTAGTCCAGTATATTTCCTGACACCCCATACCGCCAACATAGGGAATTTATTTTAGCCAAAACAGGGAAAAATTTTTAGCCAAAACATACATTTTTGTTTAGCCAAAGCAGGGAATTTAAATATTGTGCTATCTTTGCAGGGTAATCGACAATGGATATGAAGACGTATAAACCAAGAATTGCGGATAAGGAATTGAAACGAAAGTTGGCTGGCACAGGTGCTGTTTTGATTGAGGGACCGAAATGGTGTGGCAAGACTACGACTGCGGAACAGCAGGCTACCACGATCATCTATATGGATGACCCGCAATACATGGAACAGAATCTCCGTATGGTCGAAATCAATCCTAAGGTCTTGTTGGCAGGAGAGTCGCCCATATTGCTGGATGAATGGCAGCTTGCGCCCAAGTTGTGGGACGCGATCCGTTTTGAAGTCGATCATCAGGATGATGCGGGACGCTTTATTTTAACCGGCTCTGCCGTACCTGCCAAAACCGATGAAATCCATCATTCGGGTGCTGGTCGCTTTGCATGGCTCACGATGCGTCCCATGAGCTTATACGAGTCTGGGGAATCGACTGGCGAAGTAAGTTTGGAGGCTTTGTTCGATACGCCTGAAAACATTATGGGTATCAATAAACTGACGCTTGACGATATGGCATTCTTGATTTGTCGTGGTGGATGGCCTCGTGCGACGATGCAGAATGGAGATATTGCATTGGATCAGGTGAAATATTACTATGATGCAGTAACCCGTGCAGATGTGTCACGTGCGGATGGTGTGCATCGCAATCAGGAGCGAGTAAAGCGGTTGATGCGCTCGTATGCTCGTCATCAGGGGACGTCGGCTCCTGTAAGCACAATTATCGAGGATATGCGCGTTAACGATGAGGAATCAAGTGACGTGCGGACCATATCAACCTATATCGAAGCCTTGAAAAAAATCTTTGTTATCGAGGATTCTGTTGCTTGGAACCCTAATTTGCGTTCAAAGACTGCCATACGCACCTCCGATACCCGCTATTTTGTTGATCCGTCGATTGCGGTAGCGGCATTGGGACTTGGTCCGAATGACCTGATTGGCGATCTGAATACGATGGGGTTGCTATTTGAAACGCTCTGCGTCCGCGATTTACGTGTTTTTGCGAGTGCGTTGGATGGACAGATTTACCATTTTCGCGACAAGTATGGCCTCGAATGCGACGCTGTCGTACATCTGCGGAACGGGAAGTTCGGTCTTATAGAAATCAAACTTGGAGGCGACAAGTTAATCGAGGAGGGTGCGACCACATTAAAAACACTCGCAAACAAAATAGATACGGACAAAATGAAAATCCCGTCGTTCCTTATGGTGCTGACGGCAACGGGTAAATTTGCCTATCGTCGCGAGGATGGGGTGTATGTCGTTCCGATAGGATGTCTAAAGGATTAAAATACCTTGAATAAAAAAGCACTCAAAACGAGTGCTTTTTTTATAATGATATTGAAATTCGCTGGTCGGACGACTTATTCCGTGATTTTCCGGAGCAGGGTCTGCATATCGCATTTTTCTTTCAGGATGCCGAAGAGTCGGTCGATGGCGACACGTTCCTGTTGCATGGAGTCGCGGTCGCGAATGGTTACGGCATTGTCTTCCAGCGTCTGGTGGTCAATGGTGATGCAGAACGGCGTACCGATAGCGTCCTGACGGCGATAGCGTTTGCCGATAGAGTCCTTCTCGTCGTATTGGCAATTGAAATCGTATTTCAGCAAGTCCATGATTTCCTGTGCCTTTTCCGGCAGTCCGTCTTTCTTCACCAAGGGCATAATGGCCATTTTAACCGGAGCCAGTGCGGCGGGCAGACGCAATACGACTCTGGAATCCTGTTTGCCGTCCTTGCTTAAATCTTCCTCGCAGTAGGCCGCCGACATCACTTGCAGGAACATCCGGTCTACGCCGATAGACGTTTCAATGACGTAAGGTACATAGGATTCGTTCAATTCGGTATCGAAATATTGTATCTTCTTGCCGGAGAACTTTTGGTGCTGCGACAGGTCGAAATCGGTCCGGGAATGGATGCCTTCCACTTCCTTGAAGCCGAAGGGGAACTTATATTCGATGTCGGTGGCGGCATTCGCATAGTGTGCCAGCTTTTCGTGGTCGTGGAAACGGTAGTTTTCTTCACCGAAGCCCAGCAACTGATGCCATTTCATGCGGGTGGTCTTCCATTTCTTGAACCACTCCAGTTCCGAGCCGGGACGCACGAAGAATTGCATTTCCATTTGTTCAAACTCCCGCATCCGGAAAATGAACTGGCGAGCTACGATTTCATTCCGGAATGCCTTGCCGATTTGCGCGATTCCGAAGGGGATTTTCATCCGTCCCGTTTTCTGCACGTTCAGGAAGTTCACGAAGATGCCCTGTGCCGTTTCCGGGCGCAGGTAGATTTTGCTGGCGCCTTCGGCGGTCGAGCCCATTTCGGTAGCGAACATCAGGTTGAACTGGCGTACTTCGGTCCAGTTGCAGGTGCCTGAAATCGGGCAGACGATTTTTTCGTCCAGGATAATCTGGCGCACAGCCTCCAAATCGTTTTTGTTCAGGGCGTCGGACATCCTTTCGACCAGTGCGTCCCGTTTGCGCAGGTGTTCCAGGATTTGGGGATTGGTCTGGCGAAACAGTGCTTCGTCGAATTTCTCCCCGAACCGTTTCCGGGCTTTCTCCACGTCTTTCTCGATTTTTTCGTCGTATTTGGCGATTTGGTCCTCAATAAGCACGTCCGCCCGGTATCGTTTTTTGGAATCCTTGTTGTCAATCAGGGGGTCATTGAAAGCGTCCACGTGTCCGGAAGCCTTCCAAATGGTAGGGTGCATAAAAATGGCAGAATCAATTCCGACGATGTTTTCGTGCAACCGAACCATGGATTCCCACCAGTATCTTTTGATGTTGTTTTTCAGTTCCACGCCGTATTGTCCGTAGTCGTAGACCGCGCCTAAGCCGTCGTATATGTCCGAGGACGGAAACACAAACCCATATTCCTTGGAATGGGCCACTAACTTTTTAAATACGTCTTCTTGTGCCATAATATGCTTGTTCTTTGTTATTCCGTATGTCCGATTTCTTTGATAGCCTGGGTCACGTTAATGGTGTAGTCTCCGATTTTTTCGCATTCGGAGAACATGTCGGCATAGATGATGCCCAGCGAATAGTCGTACCGTTTTTCCTCGACCGCCAGCAGGTGTTCCTGTTTCAGAATCGTGCGGTAGTCGTTAATGGCTTGCTCGATTTCGTAGGCTTTTTTGGCATTGACCTGCGTGTATTCGATGTTCAGGTTGGAACACATGGTCACAATGGAATCTTCTACCAGCGAAAACATGTGCTGCAACTTGTTGGAAAGCTCTTCGGGGAAATCGTTGCCGTGTTCGTTCCGGCGGTAAATGGCTTTGGCGAGGTTCAGGACGGAGTCCGCGACGCTTTCAATTTCCGAAACGATTTTGAACATGGCACGGACACGTTGCGAGTTCTCGGTGGAGAGCCGGGATTCGGACACCTTGGTCAGGTAGTCGGCAATGTCCACTTCCACCTGGTCGCTTTCGTCTTCCAATGACTGGAGTTTCTCGAGCTCTTTCTCAAAATCACCGGGCGAACTGTTGAACGATTGTACCATTTTTTGATACATCTTAAGCGTATTCTGCCCGTAAAGGGATATTTCCTGTTTTGCCTGGAACAAGGAAGCGTCGGGCGTGGAAAGTATGCCGATTTTGATGTGTTTCAGTTTGAAGGAGTCCTCTCCTGCCTTGGGAGGTATCAGTCGGCTGACCATTTTTGCCAGCAGTCTCGTGAACCAAATCAGTATGGTGACATTGATGCCTTTTGCCAGCGTGTTGAACAACGACAGCACCAGCGGCATGGCGGCATTGATGGATGCCAGTACGCTGGCGCGCATTTCCGGCGCAAAGGCTTCGTTCAACAGCTGGGGGTCTGAATAAACGGGATTGTACCGGGAAAGGTGGAGCGTCACGCTGAGTTCTCCGATAAAATGCAGGAACGGGTTAAAAATGGCGAAGAGCCATATCACGCCGAATACGTTGATGATGAAGTGCGCCAGAGCCGCCCGTTTTGCCGGGACATTGGCGACAACGGCGGCGAGGTTTGCCGTAATGGTGGTACCGATGTTTTCACCCATAATCATGGCGGCGGCATCCTCATAGCCAATCCAGCCTTTGGAGCAAATCACCAAGGTCAGCGCCACCGTTGCGGAAGACGATTGGAAAAGGGTGGTCAGTACGGCACCAATCAGCAGGAAGATAATCCACGAGCGGAAACCCAGGTTGCTGATTTTTTGCATAAAATCGCCCACCCCCGGATAATCGTGCAGGTTGGTGGGCATGGATTCCTGTAGGAAACGCAGTGCCAGAAACAATAGACCGAAGCCGACAAACATCTCTCCCCAGTTCTTGCGCGACCGTTTTTTGGAAAACAACAGAGGCAATGTGCATCCGATGATCGGTAACGCCAAATCGCTCATGCTGAATTTTCCGAGTCCCAGTCCGGCAACCAACCAGCCGGTGACGGTCGTGCCGACATTTGCCCCGAGGATGACCCCGATGGAGCCGACCAGGTCCAACAGACCGGCGTTGACAAAGCTGACCACCATAACGGTCGTGGCGGAGGAACTTTGGATAAGTGCTGTGATGAAGATTCCGGTGAGAACGCCGGTGACGCGGTTGGAGGTCATTGCCGCCAGAATCTGACGCATCTTGTTGCCGGCGAGTTTTTGGAGGGATTCACTCATGAGCTTCATTCCATACAGGAAAACGCCCAGCGAACCGATGAGCTTTAGCAGCTCAAAGATACCATAATCCATATTGTCTTATCAGTATGTAAATTTTTGTTTTTTGGCAGTGTAAAATTATAAAACTCCTTTAGATTACAAAAGTGTTGTTCGGGATATTTTGAAAGATTTGCTACATTTGCGAAATGGATGTCCAGGTAACGGCAAAAGAATTGAAAAGGAAACCCGAAGAGGTTTTTGAACAGGTATGGCGGACCATGGTGCCCCGGCTGTATCGGTTCGCTTTGTCGTATGTGATGAATTCCGAGGAGGCGGAGGATATCGTGCGGAATACTTTTATGACCTTGTGGTCCACTTTCGGGGACTTGTCCGACGGGACGATGATAGATGCCTGGCTCTATACGTCTGTAAAGAATGCCTGTTTGAATTACTACAAACATTTGAAGGTGGAGGATGCGCATCGCGAGAAGCTGACGGAATCGCTGATATATGCCGGAACCTTGGAATATGAGGACGACAGCGAGTTGCTGGAGCAATTGCG